>JBEEGD010000451.1:0-11772 GCA_041166685.1 Acidimicrobiaceae bacterium
CCTGTTCACCGGCGAAGAACTCCGCGAGATCCGTGCCTACTTCGACGACCTCATCAGCAATGTGCTGTCAGCCGAGGACCGACGCAACGGTTACTCGATCGTCGCCTACCACCTGGTGTGCCGCGGGCTCTACGACCTGATGCGCACACCAGCGATCGTCGAACGAGTCGCCGATCTCGTCGGACCCGACGTCGTGGGCTGGGGCTCGCAGGTGTTCTGCAAGGTGCCCGGCGACCCGATGGAGGTGCCCCTGCATCAAGACGCGATCTACTACCCGTTCACGCCGGCGCGAACCGTGTCGGTGTGGATCGCTCTTGACGACGTCGACACCGAAAACGGGGCGGTGGAGTTCGTTCCCGGCAGCCACACCCTTGGTGGGGTCGCCCACCGCGACGTGGCGCTCGACGGCACGCGCGTGCTCGACCGGACCGTCGCAGGGATCGAGGACACAACCGAGACGTTCGTCAACGAGTTGCGCGCAGGCTCCGCCTCGTTGCACAGCGACCTGCTCGTTCACCGTTCACCGCCCAACCGGTCGAACCGCCGCCGAGCGGGCATCGCGTTGCGCTACGGACCCGCGTCGATGCGCAGGGTGGCCGGGTTCGATGCCTGGGGGGGAACCGCCGTGCCGTGCCGCGGCCCGCTGCCACAGTGGTGGGAAGCCTGCCCGCAACCCGACGGCGAACATCCCGAGCGTATGGCCGACTTCATCGGCGTCTTCGACGGCAACTGAATGATGAATGGTCGTCAGACCGGGTGGGTGTTGCCTGATCCGCCTCGGTCCGTCCAGTGGCGCGACATCAACGATCCGCGAATGCGGGTCGACCATCTCGCGTCGTCGCGCCGCTCTTCAGGGAGCGGCGTAGAAGAACGGGTCGAGCACGCCGACGCGATGGATCTCGTCCACGGGGAGGCTCGTAGCACCGGCCGCGGCACGAATTGCCTCGGGCGACGGCGCGTCGTAGATGCACCATGTGGTGCGATCGTCGTCACTCACATATGAGTGAACCCACGTGACGTCTTGTCCGAGGTTGGCCTTGACGATGCCGGCAACGGCCTCGCGGCCGTTTGCATCGGTCGGGAATTGCAGTCCGTCGGGGAACGTCCGCTGCACGAGGTACCTGGGCATTTTGCTGCCTCCTGTCGAGCAGGCCGAGGATCGGCCGCATCGTTGACGGTACGAGCGACACGCGATTCCGCCATCGGGGACTCGTCCCTATCTTTTGGCGACGGCATCCCCATCTTTTAGGTCGAGCCCGAGCGCGGAGGCCGCCTTCGCAACGTGGCGGCGAGAGGTCACGGCCAGCTTGGAGAGGATCGACGACACGTGGTGATCGACGGTCTTCGGTGACAGCACGAGGCGCTCGGCGATCTCGGCATTGGCAAGGCCGTCTGCGAGCAACGCCGCGACCTCGACCTCGCGGGCAGTGAGACCGGCGGGGTTGGATCGCGTGGTCGAGCGTGGTCCCCTGGGCAGGTCACGCACGCCCTGACCACGTAACGCCCGTGTGACCCGTTGCACCCTCGGCCGCGCCCCCAACTCGGTGAGCCGGTCGAGCGCCTCGCGCAGATCGTCGACGTCGTCGCTGCCGGCCAGCGCGTCGGCGGACTCGTACACACAGCCGCGCTCTTCCCAAGCTCGAGCCGCGCCGCGAGCGTCACCATCGAGCAGCGCAAGGAACCGATCCGACACAGGCAACGGCGGCGTCCATTCGAGACCGGACCGGTGGCACCACAGCGCGACATCGCCGATGTACCACGGCTCGGGATGATCGACGTAGAACTGCACCGCCTCCGCGACCTCGCTCGCGGCGGCCGCGTCGTCGCCCGCGAGCCAGGCCGCCTCGGCTCTCGCCACCATGATCGGCACGAGTAACTGCATCTCGGCATAGGGACGAGCGAGGGCGAGAGATTCGTCGAGCGCCTCGAACGCGTTCGGGTCGCCGCGCCGAGCCCGGATCGTGCCGATGTGGAGCAGCGCTTGGCTGCGGTTGGCGTCTGACAGGTCGAGCTCGGTGAGCACCGCACGCGCGTCGGCCGCGGCGTCGTCCCAGCGACCGAGCAGGAGGAGCGCGCGGGCACGCGCGTTCAACATGCCGTTGCGGTTGAATCGCAGTTCGCGCTCCGTGGCCACCTCGATGCCGTAGTCGAGGTGCCCGACGGCGCTGACGGGGAGATGGCGGGTCAGCAGCGCCTCCGCCAGATTGAGCGTGCTGCGGGTGACCTCGTGATGCACCTCGGCGCGCTTGGCCCGGTCGATGGATTCGACGAGCACGTCGAGGCCGTCGTCATCGCCGAGGCAGCTCATGGCCGTGCCGCAGCTGTTCAAGGCATGGATGGCGATGTCTTCTGCGCCTTGGCGCTCGGCCATCGCCAGCGCTCGCTGTGTGGTCACGATGGCGTCGGCACTGTGGCTCGACACCATCTGGTGCTGACCGAGCAAGGACAGTGCGCGTGCCAGTTCGACCGACTCACCCATCGGCTCGAGCCGCGCGACGGCTTCGCGAAGCAGAGGCCACGCGTCGTCGCCTCGCCCGGCGACGCGATACACGCCACCGAGCCAGGACTGCCAGATACTGGTCGCTCGTTCGTCGTGCGCCATCGACAGCATCTCGATCAGCGCTTCGCCCGCGGCGATGGCTTCCTCGAACTGTTCGACGCGCTCACAAGCGAGCGCACGGCCCTCAAGCAGCCCACGACGTGCCGCTGGGTCGGCACCCACCGCGTGCGGCAGCGCACTGCCGTAGAGGGTCGCCGCTTCGCGGTACGCACCCAGGTCGACGCAGTGATCCGCGGCGCGACCAGCGAGCGCGACGATGCGGGCGCTGTCGCCCGCGGCGATCGCGTGGTGCGCCAGCTGCACGATGTCCGCGTCACCTCCCAGCGCGTCGAGCGCGCGAGCGTGAAGCTGGCGACGCCGCAACGGCGTGAGTGCGGTCTCGATCGCGTCGCGGGTCAGGTCGTGCCGGAACGACTGGTGCGTGTGATCACCGGTCAACAGTCCCGCGTGCACACACTCGTCGATCGCCTCGACCGTGCAGTCGCCCACGGCCTGGACCAGATCGACATCGGCCTCGCGGCCCAGCACCGCCGCCGCGTCGAGCGCGTCGCGAGCCCGGCCGCTCAACAACGCCGCTCGAGCGAGGATCGTGTCGCGCACGGTCGCAGGCATTGCCGCCGGGTCATCCGCCAGGAGCTCGACGACGAAGAAGGGGTTGCCGCCCGTGCGCTCGTGGAGCGCGACCGGGTCGACGTCGATGCCGGTTGCGAGCGCGCGCACGGCCTCGATCGACAGAGCTGGCACGTCGAGTCGCGTGACAAACGGACCGACCAGCGAACCAACCGCGCGCCTGAGCGGATGACCGGCGCCGAGCTCCACGCGATGCGTCGCGAGGATGAGGCACGGCAACGAGTCGAGTCGGCGAGCGACGAACCGCACGAGGTCGAGCGTCGCCTCGTCCGCCCACTGCAGATCCTCGAGTACGACCACGACGGGATGCGGAGGCGCAGACAACTCGGCCAGGAACGCGTCGAAGGCCGCGGCCTGATCGCCCGAGTCGAGTGCCCGTCCGAGAGGACCGTCCCGTCCTCTCGCCATGTCGGCGAGCGGTCCGAGCGGGCGCGGCGCGAACAAGTCGTCGCAACGTCCGATGAGGACCGAAGCCTGGTCGACGTGGCCAGTGACGAACTCCTGCACGAGCGCGGACTTTCCGGCACCGGCCTCGCCACCGATGAGCACGAGCCGCCCCGCCTCGCCGACGTCATCGAACAGCCGCACGAGGGTCGCGATCTGATCGTCCCGCTCGAGCAATCCCACCATCGACCAACGATAGGAGGGCGCCCGACCAGGCTCAACGCGAAACGGGCCCGGGACCGACGCCGTCTCCGACGTCGGTCCCGGCGTATTCAGCACGGCCCCTGATTGACCCGGCATTGGGCGTCTGACAACGGATGGAACGGCACGCTCACGGACGGTGGGCTGACCTTCGAGGAGGACGAGGGTCCGTTGCTGTCGGCGAGGTTGACCCCGACGGCGACGGAGCTGGCCAACGCGAGACCGGCGACGAAGCCGAGGATCGGTCGCCGCGTGGAACGCGGTGATGGACGGTGGGTGATGGTTTCAGTGGTGATGGAAGTCATGTGAGCGTTGTACGACGAGGCGCCGATCCCGGAATCGGCGGTCACGCCCCAAGTTGGCGCCCGACGTCCCCCATCTTTCGGACAAACCGCCTAGGCGCCTCGGCGAGAAGTTGGGGGTGCTCCAGGTTGGGACATATGCCCCATGGCACCAATCGCAGGTGGGGAGATCCAAGGTGAAAAATGGGGAGTTCGCCCGATGTGCCCACTTTCTCGGTCTTCGTATGGTCTCCGTACAGAGTCGCCCCCAGAACGGCGGCTTCACCAAGGAGAGACCAGATGTCGGCACCCACCGGTCCCAACCGTGATCCGCGCGCACGCCGCATTCGCGCGGCGCTCACCGTCCTGTCGGTGGCGGCCGTCGCGGCGCCATTCGTGGCGGATGCGCCGCACGTCATCGGCCGCATCGCGTTGAACCACAACGAGGTTCCTGGTCGGGACCGGGGGCGATGACCTCCGCCGCCGACGATCACGGTGCCGTGCTGCTCGAGCGAGCGGCCGCCCACGCGGCTCAGGGCGAGTCGGCCTGGCGGGCGGGAGCGTGGACAGACGCCGCCGGTGCACAACGGCAAGCGCTCGACCTCGTCGCCGGCACGCTCGGAGAGTGCGTCCAGACGGCGATCGTCGCCCAGAACCTGGCCGTCACCTTCAAACACCTCGGCCGCTTCGACGAGGCCGAGCGCCTGTACCGGCGGGCGCTGACGATCGCGGAGCAGGCCGGCCACCACCGTCTCATCGCGTCCATCTGTCACAACCTCGGCGGCCTCGCCCACGCACGCGGCGAGTCACCGCGCGGGGTGCCCTGGGCAAGGCGGTCCGTCAGCATCCGCGAACGGCTCGCCGACGACGCGATCGCGCTGGCCGCCGACCGCGGCGCGCTCGCCGGTCTGCTGCTCGACAGCGGCGATGTCGATGAAGCCGTCGAACTGCTCCACGCCGCTCGCCAGACCTTCGACGAACACGGCGACGAGCTCGAGGTGGCGATCGTCGACGGAAACCTTGCCGCGGCGGAGTTGCGCCGCGGCGCGCTCAACGATGCAGAGGCGTATGCCCGCTCCGCCCTCGCGAGAAAAGAGGCAGCACTCGGTTCATCGAGCCCCGAGCTGGCCGTCACCCTCACCACACTCGGAACGATCCGCCGGCAACAAGGCGCACCGAGCGGCGCGGTGCAGCTCCATCAGAGAGCACTCGCATTGTTGCGACCCGAGGCAGAGGCCGACCATCCCCTCGTGCGCGCGATCGAGGACAACCTCGCCATCGCGGAAGCCGAAACCACAGACGTTTCCCCCCTCAACCCAAAAATCAGAGGAGTCCCGATGTTCGATCTCCAGCTACGCGACCGACCCCATGATCGGAGCGCGGAGATGTTCCGACGGATCATCGTCGCCGTCGCCGTCGCCGTCCTCGCCGCCCTCGTCGTGGCACCCGGGGGAACTGCCAACGCCGCTCAACCGGGACCGAGCGGCGATGTGATCCGCACGTGGAACAATCTGGCGTTCGACACCGCGCGACAGACGATCGCCAGCGACGCGACCGCGGCGCGGCTGTACGCCATGGTCGACGTCGCCATGTTCGACGCCGTGAACGGACTCGCTCAGCACCCGCGGCAGTACGCCCTCGTGCCTCCGAAGAACTCGAGCGACGGTGACCCGACCGCCGCAGCAGCGACCGCCGCTCACGATGTGCTCGTCGCCCTTTACCCGACCCGTGCTGAAACGTACAACGCGCAACTCGACCACGACCTGGCGACCGTGGAATCGCCGGGCCAGTCGAAGCACGGGCAGGCCTGGGGCTCCCAAGTCGCGGCTGTGGTCGTCCAGGACCGCCTTGACGACGGATCCTCGAGCACCGAGACCCAGCCCGCGGGTGCGGGCTCCGGCCAGTTCCGGTCACGCTGGGACTCGCACAACCGGCATCTGCAGCCGTTCGCCATCTCCGACCCCGAGATCTACGTCGATGCTGGACCACCGGCCCTCGACAGCCCCGAGTACGCGGCTGCGTTCAACGACGTGAAGGCCGTCGGTTCGAATGCACCGGACCCGGCGGCGTCGGCAACATTCGGATACTGGAAGCTGAGCGGCGGCACGAACCAACCGCCCGGCGCCTGGCTCCAGGTCGCGCAGACCGTGTCGGCAGCACGCGACCTGTCCCTCGAGGACACCGCGCGGCTGTTTGCACTGGAGAGCATGGCGCTGGCCGACACCGTCGCGCCGACCAACGAGACCAAGCACAAGTACCGGTACTGGCGTCCCGAGACCGCGATCCATGAAGCGGACCCCAATACGAACTCGGACACCATTCCCGATCCCACGTGGACCGGCCGCGCGCCGATCGCGGGCACTCCAGAGCACTTCTCCGGCCACAGCTCGTTCAGCGGCGCCGGAGCGGAGATCCTTGCTCGGTTCTTCTGCACCGACGCCATCGCCTTCACCCTGGTGAGCGACTCGGGCGGAGGCGTGGAACGTTCGTTTCCGAGCTTCTCGTCGGCCGCTGCGGAGGCCGGGCGCTCCCGGGTGCTCGGAGGTCAGCACTTCGAGTTCAGCAACCAGGCCGGTCTCACCGCCGGACGGCTCATCGCGGACGAGGTGATCGACACTGCCCTCCAACCCGTTGGCCACGCCGTAGGCACGTGTCCAGGCTGATCGAAGGTTCGGAGACGGACGGCTTCGTCAGAGTTCAGGACGTCCGTCGGGGTGCTGCTGACGGTGGCGTCACGAGAAGAGTATGAGTTGTTCGGGGTGGACCCCGAACAGCTCATACGTGGTGGGATCGGGCGTACGCCCACCGATGAGACGAACGAAGGACGCGGCGTCGGTGGTGAGCTGGCCCCGCTGCTCACCACCCCCAAACGGCGTCTCGACACCATCGACAAGAACGTGTAATCGCGGGGCTGCCTTCGCGACGGATCGAGCGCTGATGAGTGGTAACGCGAGTTCGATCCCTGCACTCGCAAACGCATCTTCCTGCTGAAGCGCGTGGCGAATGTCGCCCCCATGAATCCACTCCCCGAGGGCGATTCCGTCCGCGAGCCCGTCGAGACGATCGATCATCTCCGCCGCGGGCCCGTAACCGCCCGTGAGCTCGTCGAGGACGCGGTCGAACGGCCAAGTCGAGCGCCGATCGACTTCAGCTTGGTTCTCTTCCGCTGTGAAGGTACGCACAGCTCCGCTCGCGAAGCTCGACAGCGCCTCGCCGCAGTGGGCGACAACGTCACGAACTGACCAACGCTCACACAGCGTCGGCCGATCGAGCTCGTCCGCCCCTACACGTTCCAGTAAACCTGGTAGGACGCCTGCTTCGATGAGCAGAAGCTTCGAGGCGGGTCGCATGTCGGCCACCAGGATTGACCGTAGTGGAAGGCCATGAGCAGGTCGCGAGGACGAGATCGGTCAGAGCGCGTCGACGTGCCGTTCAAGAGTGTCGGCAACGTCGATCAGCAACTGTTGCCACTCCCCCGTCAGGCTCGCTGCGCGGTTCCTGATGTCGTCGATGGTGCGGCGGAGATCATCGACGAGTAGTTCGACGAGTCGTTGCGGGTCACCGGCGGCTTCGGCGGCGATGTTCCTCGCGTGGTGTGCCGTGGGGCTCTTCACCCATGGTGCCCGTGTGCCGATTCGCCGTTCGGCGTCATCGATCCTCACCGCTTGTTCGCCAATGACCGTCTTGAGGTTGTCGAATGTCTGGCGACGCTCGGGCGACGATGTGGACCATGTGACTTGTTTCGTCTCGCCGATCAGCTCGATGAGCTCGTCGAAGACTGCGCCGAGTTGCCTTTCGATCTCTTCCTCAGCGTTCATGACATCGGTTTAGTCGCGTCGCTAGGCGTACACACGAACGCCGCGATCTGCCAGAACCCGTGACCGTCCGCGAGCTCGAGGGTGACGAGCGCGACCGCATCTACGACGAGCAGGCGCGCCGATACCCGGGCTTCGCCGACTACGCGAAGAGCACTGCCGGCATCCGAACCATCCCGGCGGTGGAGTTGAAGCGCTCCCCCGGACACACACACAGCGCGTGAGCAGATGAGCCCTCGTCGCGATCCCAGCCGGAGTAGATGAAGGACCGCCCGGGAACCACCGCGTAGGCTGGCGCGAAGACCAGGTCCTCGAGCAGGTGGGCCCATGAGTCAGATGCCCGATGTCGTAGCTCAGTATCAGGACGCGCACGATCGGCGCGATGTCGAGAGCGCCCTCGCTGCCTTCACGACAAACGCCACCGTCAAGGACGATGGGCACGAGTACCGCGGGCGGGACGAGATTCGGGACTGGCTGGCGAGGGCGTCGACGGAGTTCACCTACACGCGGACACTCACGGGCGCCGCCGCGATCGATGCCAACTCGTGGCTCGTGACCAATCACCTTGAAGGCAACTTTCCCGGTGGCGTGGTCGACCTGCGCTATCGCTTCGTGCTGAGCGACGACCTCATTTCGGAGCTCGAGATCGCACCCTGACTCCGCGATCGGTCCGCGTCACCGTTCGCGGGCGTCGCGCCAGCTGAAGTGTTGGACCAGACGGGCGATGCGCCAGCCGTCGGCGGTACGGACCATGTGGTTGGTGTACGAGCCGCGCAGCAAGAGGAACTCACTGGTTTCGGGCGTGTCCAGGTGATGTTGCGCGTACATGTATGAGGTACAGATGGCTCGGTGGGGATCGTGGTCGTCGAACTCGATGACGTGGTTGGGGCTGAGGTGCTGGGTCGCGGAGTAGCCGCTGACCGCGTCGCGGACAATGCCGACGAGCTCGTCGCGGGCGAAGTCTGCCGCGGGTAGGCCGTTCTCGGAGTAGTCGGCGTGCACCGGATCGGTGAAACAGTCGGCGAACATCTTCCAGTCCCGCCGGTCGACCGCGATCGCGTACTTCGTGACGGTCTCGCTGATGACGGCGCGGTCCTCGAGCCGGCGCACCCGCGATTCGAGATCCTCGGTCATGTGGCCGGTCAGGCGAAGCGCTTCACGAACGCGAGAGCGGTGTCGGCAACCTCGCGCCAGCCGCTGTCGATGGTGAGCGAGTGGCCGCGGCCTTTGATCTCGACGATCTCGGTGGGCGACGAGTTGCGCTTCTCCCGTTTGTAGGACGCGTTGGCGATCGCCCACGGCACGGTGTGGTCGAGCTCGCCGGAGATGATGAGCTGCGGGCCGCGCTTGGGGTTCTTACTGTCGACCTTTGCTTCGGTCCACGGGTTGAGGTTGGCCGCCGCGGCCTGGAAGATCGGCTCACCGGAACCGGGGACGGCAAACTCGTCGTACAGCAACTTGGCTTCCTTGTCGCTCACCGCGTTGGCGAACGCGTAGTGGAACTGGTCGAAGGTCAGCGGCACGGCGCGATGCCGGTTCGCCGGGTTCTTCAACACCGCCGACGATGCCCGCAGCGCCGAGATCGGTAGGGGAAGCACGCCCCGGAACGGTGCCGGGTCGATCGCCACCGACACCGCGGCGCGGCCTCGGCCGGCGAGGATCTGCGTCAGCAAACCTCCGAAACTGTGACCGACGATGGCCGGCTTCCTGTCGAGCTTGCGCACGATCGCCTCGTAGTGATCGGCGATGTCACCGATCGATTTCCGGGCAAAGACCTCTGGATGTTCGGTCGCTTCCGCGACCGTGTCAGGGTCGTCCGGCCAGCCGGGACTCAATGCGCTATAGCCCGCCTTCTCGAACAACTTCGCCCAACGATCCCAACTGCTCGGCAGCAGCCACAGACCATGGACGAACACCACCGGCGCCTTCCCGGACTTGTTGGCCCGATCGACCTGCTCGACCTCCTCGGGCGTCACCGTCCGATCGTCGACCTGCGCCTTCTTGTCCTTGGCCATGCGTGTCACCTCCGGTCAATGCGCATCTTTGTCCAAGCGTCGCGGGCCCGCGGTGAGGTTCGGTCCCTCTACGTTGCCAATGACTCCGAGCTTTCGTGTGAAATTCGCGGCGACGATGTCGAGAATCCGGGGCCGGCTCCGTCACCGGGGTGCATCCGGCCGGCAGGGCCGGCGTCACATGAGGAGAAGACCATGGCCAAGTACCTGTTGCTCAAGCACTACCGAGGCGCGCCGGCGGCCGTCAACAATGTCCCGATGGACCAGTGGAAGCCCGACGAGGTCGAGGCACACATCCAGTTCATGAACGACTTCGCAACTCGGCTCGAGGGCAGCGGCGAGTTCATCGACGGACAGGCGCTGTCGCCCGACGGCGCGTGGGTCCGCTACGACGGCGAGGGGCGGCCGCCGGTGACCGACGGCCCGTTCGCCGAGACGAAGGACTTGATCGCGGGATGGATGGTGATCGACGTCGACAGCTACGAGCGAGCGATCGAGCTCGCCGGTGAGCTGTCGGCCGCACCCGGGGCCGGCGGCGAACCGATCCACGAATGGCTCGAGGTCCGACCCTTCCTGGCCGCGCCGCCCACCTTCACCCACTGAGCGTGGATGACGTCGAGCTGCGCGAGCTCGTCCCACGGGTCTTGAGCGTCCTCGTCGGTCGCGGTGCGGACTTCGCGACCGCCGAGGACGCGGTACAAGAGGCGCTCATCCGGGCGCTCGCCGCGTGGGAGAACGAGTTGCCCGCCGACCCCACGGGGTGGCTCATCACGGTCGCGTGGAGAGCCTTCCTCGATCTGACGCGGTCCGACGCCGCGCGACGGGACCGGGAGGTTCGATTCGACACCGAACCGCCGGCCGGCGCGATCCCGAGCGCCGACGACACGCTGCGCCTCTACTTCCTGTGCGCGCACCCCGAGCTGTCGTCGTCGTCAGCGGTTGCGTTGACGCTGCGAGCCGTGGGTGGCCTCACGACACGCCAGATCGCGCAGGCCTACCTCGTGCCCGAACCCACGATGGCGCAGCGCATCAGCCGCGCCAAGCGCATGGTCAGTCGGGCCGGTGTCGATCGTCCCGGCGACGTGGTCACGGTGATGCGGGTGCTGTACCTCGTCTTCAACGAGGGCTATTCCGGCGACGTCGATCTCGCGGCCGAGGCGATCCGGCTGACGCGGCAACTGGCGGCTTTGGTGGACGACCCCGAAGTCCACGGGTTGCTCGCCCTCATGCTCCTCCACCATGCCCGACGCCGCAGCCGCACCCGACCGGACGGAAGCATCGTGCCGCTCGCCGACCAGGACCGCACCCAGTGGGACACAGGGCTCATCGCCGAGGGGGTCGACATCGCACACGCTGCGCTCGCGCGCGATCGGCTCGGCGAATACCAGGCGCAAGCGGCGATCGCCGCGCTCCATGCCGACGCGCCGCGGGTCGAGGAGACCGACTGGGTCCAGATCGTGGAGTGGTACGACGAGCTGCTCCGGTTCGCCGACACTCCGATCGTCCGGCTCAACCGTGCGGTCGCAGTAGGCGAGGCCGACGGCGCGCTCGCAGGACTGGCGGCACTGGCCGCGGTCGACGAACACGTCCCGCGGCGCGAAGCGGTTGCCGCGTACCTCCACGAGAAGAACGGCGATCTCGAACTCGCTGCCCGCCTCTATGCCAACGCAGCTCGCAACGCACCCAACCGCGCAGAACGCGACCATCAGACGCGTCAAGCCGCGCGACTCAACGAGCACCTGCAACCGCGCAGATGACCGGCCCAACGGCACTCGCCGGACCTGCGACGAACTGATCGATCGGGGCGACATGCGTTGTCGCCGAGATCG
>JBEEGD010000452.1:0-4064 GCA_041166685.1 Acidimicrobiaceae bacterium
GGTGGGGTGGGGGGGCGGCCGGGCGCCCCCCCACACGACTGTTACGTACCGGGTACTAGCCGATCTTGTCGGCGATGGCGCGTGATGCCGCCTTGAACGACGACGCGGCCTTCGAAGCACCGGCGCCCTTCGTGGAGCGGACCCACGCCTGGCCGAGGTCGGTCCAGACGCTGCCCATCTGCGGGATGTTCGGCATTGGGACGCCACCCTTGGCGGCGATACCGAACTGCGCAAGGACGGGATCGCTGAAGCCCTTGCCCGCGCTCAGGTTTGCCGGCCAGCGGCCGGCCACGTTGGCGAGCGCGGTCTGCGCGGCCGCACTCGACATGTAGTTCGCGACGAAGTCCTGCGCGAGCGACTCGACGCCATGCGTGGAGGCGTACTTCGTGACCATGAAGCCCTGGACACCGAGGAACGGCACCGACGGGAACGCGATCTTCGGCATCTGGATGATCTTGAACTTCAGGCCGCTCTTCTTGAGCGTGTCGCTGTTCCACGGACCCGTGATCCAGAAGGCCGCCTGGCCCTTCAGGAACGCGTTCTGCGCGGTCGAGCTGTCGACCTTCGAGTTGATGAGGCCTTCCTTGTTCCACTTATCGACGAGCGACGCGTTCTTCAGCAAAGCCTTGCTCGCCACGCCGATGTCCGACGCATCGAGGTTGCCGGCCTTGTTCACGCCGAAGACGTAGCCGCCGAGACCCGAGAAGAACGGGTACATGTGGTAGGCGTCGCCGTTCGCGCCCTGCTGGACGGCGATGCCGAGGTTGCCGGAGGCCTTCTTCTTGAACGCGAGAGCCTCAGCCTCGAGCTGCTTGAACGTCGTCGGGACCTTGACCTTGCCGGTGTTGACGACAAGTCCGATGTTCTCGATCTGGGTCGGGACGCCGTAGAGCTTCTTCACGGCGGTGCCGTACGAGAACGCGTTCGTCGTGTAGGCCGGGAACAGTTTCTTCGTAGCAGCGCTGAGGATGATCGGCTGCACGAGGCCGTTGGCCGCCAGCTGACCAGTCCAGTCGTGCGCAGCCATGATGACGTCGGGCGCGTCGGCCGCGGCAACAGTGCCGAGGTCGTCGCGGATCTTGCCGAAGTCATGGACAACGACGTTCGCAGTTGCGCCGCGTGCGGTGGCCCACTGAGTCGCCAACTGGAGGACCGCAGCCTTGCGGTCCTGGTCAGCCCAGATCGTGATCGTGGGGCCGGCCGCGACGGCCGACTTGATGCTGCCGGCGAGGACTGCGAGAACCGCAGCTGCGACAACAACAAGAAGCGCGGTGGTGCGCTTCATTCTCATTTCTTGATCCTCCTGTGCTCCGAGATGGACGCCGGGTGTCGTGCGTGGCAAGACGCGGCCGCCGGTTCCGGCCCACCCCATCCCCTCGCTCCGAGAGCGAGAGGCGATCATTGAAACGCGTACAACCGGCATGTAACAGACGGGCGGGAAAGTACGCTCATTGGGATCGAATGTCAAGCGTTTGTCTTGCATACGGCTAAGAAACTTGTTACACACGTAAGGAACATGTCGTCGTTGCGAGAAGTTGCGAGGCGCGCGGGAGTCAGCGTCGCCACCGCGTCGAGGGTCGCGAACGGCGCTTTCGCCGTCCGGCCCGAGACCCGAGATCGAGTCGAGCGGGCGATGCGGGAGCTGCTCTACGTCCCGCCGGGGCGCCGCACCGAGACCGGGCTGATCGGCATCCTCGTACCCGAGCTCGACAACCCGATCTTCCCCGCGCTCGCGCAGGCGATCGAGACCCGCGCGGCCCCGAGCGGCCTGGCGTCGATTCTCTGCAATACGACGAGCGCGGCCTTCCGCGAGGTGGATTACGTCCACATGCTCCTCGACCGCGGCGTCCAGGGGATGATCTTCATCTCGTCCGAGATGACGAACTTGCGCGGCGACCACAGCCACTACGCGCAGCTCGTCGCTGAGGGCGCGCGAATCGTCTTCGTGAACGGCGCCGTCCACACGCTCGATGTGCCGTCAGTCGGGGTCGATGAGCGAGCCGCCGGCGACATCGCGACCGAGCACCTGATCTCGCTCGGGCACAGGCGGATTGGCTTTGTCGCCGGGCCTGAGCACTACCTGCCGACGCAGCTGAAGGCCGCGGGGCGGGTGAGCGCGATGAGAACGGCTGGGCTCGAGCCGGACGGGCTCGTGGCGCACGCCGAATTCGGGGTCGAGGGGGGCGGCAACGCGCTCGGCGAGCTGCTCGACCTGCCCGATCCGCCGACGGCGGTCATCTGCTCGAGCGACATGATGGCGATCGGTGCACTCCACGAAGCGGCGCGGCGCGGTCTGCAGGTTCCGCGGGATCTCTCAATCGTCGGCTTCGACGGAATCGCCGCAACGAAGTGGTCGGTGCCCGAGCTGACGACCGTCGAGCAGCCGATCACGCAGATCGCCGACACGGCCGTGTTCACACTCGAGACGCTGATCGAGCATCCGGGGCGCCAGGTGCCGAATTCGTATTACCGCCCGGTGCTGCGCAAGCGCGCGTCGACTGCGGCGGTCTAGGTCCGGCCGGGCAGCGGTGAGCCGTCGAGGCAGCGATCGCGGTTGAGCTGGGCGAGGAAGCGGTTGCCGAGGATCCACGCCCAGCGGCCGGCGTCCTCGACCGCGTGCACGCGATATGTCTGGGGCGCCTTGCCCGATACGCGCAACGTGATCGTCACGACCTTCGAGCTCTGCTCGGGCACATCCTGAACGTGGATCGGCTCGTCGCGCACATCGATGACGCGGAAGATCTCCTTGCCCTGAGCGACATTCGTTCCCATTTGGCGCGAACACTCGACGTATTGCGCGCGTGAGATCAACTGCTGGTGTGCCGGGTGCAGCTCGGTCCACTGGCGTCCCCATTCTCCGTTGACCTCCTCGCGGAGGACTCGCTTCACGAAGTCCCCGGGCTGCTCGTGCGGCTTCGCGGTGCTGGCGCCGCCGCAGGCTGTTGCGAACGCGCCAACGATGATGCTGACCACGATGCAGGCGTGCCGCTTCCGGATCACCAGCCGACTGTACATAGCGAGTACTGTGGGTATCAGATGGCAGCCGTACAGCTGAAATGCGAGATCGACGGATGCACCGCATCCTGGAGCGTCGCGTCGCCCGCGAAGATGAAGGCATCGGTCGCGGAGCACCGCCGGACGTTCCACCCGGACTGGGTGCCGGCCGAGCCGAAGCCTATGAATCCGTACCGGCTCGACTACAGCAGCCGCGCTCGCCAGTTCTAGGTCACAGGTGCCCGGCGCCGGGTAGTGCGTGGAGGAAGGCGACGAGTGCCACCTCCCTCCACCACCGACTACCGGAGGCTCAAACAGGCGCTACGCCGGGCACCGCATCCTGCCGAGCGTCGGCTCGGAGGATGGGAGATGTCGGCCGGAAGCCCCAGACCATGCAGTAGACCCCGAGGAAGAGCTCCCACAGGAACTCCGGGGCCGTTGCGATTCCTTGCAGCCCGCGCAGCGTGCCGCTCGGATGGTTGCCGCCGAGCATGATGATCGTCCCGGACAAGATGATCAGCGGTCCGCCGATGAGCCCGAGCCAGGTCGCGCGTCGCGGCACCAAGCCCGAGCGGTACATCATGTAGCCGAGAATCAACCCGTTCCCCCACCCGACGACCCAGCCCGGGCCTAGGAGGAACGTCCAGTCTTTGATCGCCGCGAGCGTGTACGCGACCGTGCCCTCAGACGCACCTGCATCCTGGTTCCGCAACGTGATGATCCCGAGCACCGAGACGATGCCGACGAGGATGAATGTGCATTCGAATAGCCGCGCCGTCACGTATCCGACCGCCAGTTCTTCGTTCAACCTCCTCATGATCGGGAGGATCACGACGGCGGTGCCGATGTTCGCGATGATGAGCAGCAGTTCCAGCAGAGCGCCGAACAAGATCCGCTTGTCGTGCCCGGCACCCGCGAGGTACCCCACGGGATCGTCGAGCACGGAGCGGTAAAGCAACGCGGCCAGGATCGACGTGGCGAACGTGATGAGGTAGAGCACGCCGAAGATGCGCGCCCTCTTCTGGTCTAGAGACACCCCTGACCCCCTTCCCCGGCGATGGCCAGAAGGC
>JBEEGD010000453.1:0-4487 GCA_041166685.1 Acidimicrobiaceae bacterium
ACAACTATGACTCAGACGCGTTCTTCGCGATATGGGAAGTGAATCACGACCCCGACGCGGCCGAGCACGCGCTGAGCTTTGCGATGGAAGCGTCAGAGGTCGTGGCGCAAGTCGCGCCATCGCTCGACCTGCGCACACCCGACGACGAACCGATCCGCATGGCATGGGGCGTCACGCTCGGGCCCGCCGCCGTCAGCGCGCTCGCAGGCGGCCAGCTGGCCGTCCTGGGAGACGCGACGAACGTCGCGTGGAAGCTCTCCGCGGTCGCCGGCCGAGAAGGACGAGCGCCCGTCACGGTGTCGAGCCCGATCGAGGAAGCGCTGCGCGACCGGTTCGAGTTCAGCGAGCCGGAGGACCTGATGATCAAGGGTCGGCTCGGGTCAGAGCGAATCTTCGGGGCCCTCGGCCGCCGCTGACGACACGACGTCGCAAGAACGCGACGTCACTCCGATTCAGGCGCCGCCAGCAAGCCTGCGGATGCGGCGAGCGCGGACGCGAGGGCGACGGATCGTTCGATCACGGCCGCGAGGTGGTACTCCGCTGTGGCGCTGTGACCTCGCAATGGCGGGGATCCGAGAGAGTCGATCAGGGCCGTGGGATTGGCGGCCGGCTTGATCGGTTCAGGATCGTCCAGCGCCGGCGCAGGACTCCAGAGATTGCGAACCGTGTTCCGCTTGTGGGTCTGGGGACGCCGGCGGGGGCGTTGACCTCGTTGAGGGGCGGTCATCCGTCTTCCTCCGTGAGCAGCTTGTCCGACTCGAGGCCGAGGGCGATGCGTAGTTGGCTAGCGTCGAGGTCGTCGAGCGAACTCGACTTGGGCAACGCAAGATCAGCGATCCGGCGTTTGCCGGCTACGACATCTTCAACGCGTTCGTCGATGGTGCCAGGGCACACCAGCCGGTGGGACACAACGGTGCGGGTCTGGCCGATACGCCAGGCCCGGTCGCGTGCTTGGTCCTCCTTGGCGGGATTCCACCAGCGGTCGTAGAGCACGACGTGGTTCGCGGCCGTGAGGTTCAGGCCGGTTCCGCCCGCGGTCAGCGACAGGACCAGCGCCCCGGCGCCTTCGCCAGTCTGAAAGTCACGGACGAGGCGATCGCGCGCGCCGCGAGCGAGGCCGCCGTGGTAGCAGGCAATCGGAATCCCCGTGGTTTCGGAGAGATGGGCGGCGAGCCGTTTTCCCCACTCGGCGAAGTGCGTGAAGATCAGCACTCGTTCGCCCGCGGCGAACACCGCCTCGACGAGCTCCTCGAGTCGGGCGAGCTTCCCCGAACGCCCTGCGAGCGGACGGCCATCGTCCTGATACGCCGCCGGGTGGTTGCAGATCTGCTTGAGCGCAGTGATCGCGGCCAGCACTGCGCCCTTCTGAGGTTCGCGGTCCGCGTCGGACGACTTCGCGATGAGCGTGTCGAGGACGGCCTGGTACAGACCGATCTGCTCCACGGTCATCCTGCAGTGGTCGAGCTCGTCGATCCGGTCCGGAAGCTCCGCGGCCACCTCCGGCTCGCTCTTCGTGCGGCGGAACACGAGGATGCCGTTGAGCGCGCGCAGGGCAGCCTCGCCTTCGCCGGCGAGCTGCGCGATGAACGTTGGTCGTGCTCCGACGAGCCCGGGGTTGCAGAAGTCGAGGATGGACCACAGATCACCGAGGCCGTTCTCGATCGGTGTACCCGTGAGCGCGAGCCGCGTGCGGGCCGGAATGCGGCGAAGCTGCTGATGGGTGTCGCTCGCCGGATTCTTGATCGCTTGGGCCTCATCGAGGATCAAGCGCCGCCACGACAACTCGGCGAGCGCCTCGACATCGCGTACGGCAGTGGCGTAGGTCGTGATCACGATGTCGGCCTCGGCAACTTCGGTAGCGAGCTCCGCTGCGGACGCGCGGGTCGCCCCGTGATGAATCACCGTTCGAAGAGCGGGTGTGAACTTCGCCGCCTCCGCTTCCCAGTTGCCGACGACTGCAGTGGGGGCGAGCACAAGCACCGGTCCTTCCCCCGCGGTGCGAGCGAGATGGGCGAGCACCGTCGGGGTCTTGCCCAACCCCATGTCGAGCGCAAGGCAACCCCCGAGGTCGACGGCGTCGAGGAAACCGAGCCAGCCGAGCGCCTCAGCCTGATAGGTACGCAACTTGCCGACGAAGCCGTCAGGCGCGGCCACGTCGGTGGTGACGGCAGCCGCTTTGTCGAAGAGGTCAGCGGCCCAACCCGTGCCCTCCACGAACAACCGCTCGCCGAGCGGAGAACCTTCCAGACCGACGGCGTGCCGCAAGATCTCGGCACCGGTCAACCGCGTCTTGGATGCTTGTTCGGCGAGCGCGGCCGCGGCTTCCTTGAGGTCGACTCGGTCGAGTTCGACCCACTTACCGCGCGATTGCACGAGCGGGCGCGCTTCAGCCGCGAGGCGCACAACATCGTCGGCGGTCAACTCGACATCGTCGAAGACCGCGGACCATCGCACGTCGCTCAGTTGCCGCGCTCCGACCACCGCGTCAGCGACGGGCGCAACGAACATACGCAGCCCGGGCTTCGGCTTCCGGCGCGACAGCGCGGGAACACGGACTTCGAACCCGGCCGCCTGCAGCGACTCGCCCGTGCGGGTCATGAGCTCCCAGGCTTCATCCGTGCTCAGGTACACCTGGCCTCGTCGCAGCGCGCCCGGACGCTGAAGCTCCGGCAGCAGCCGCTCAAGCCGGATCAACTCATCAGCCACCGGCTGGGTGGACTTGGTCGCCGACAATGCCACCTCCACGTCGACGAGCGCCCGGTTCGGTCCTGGACCGAGTACTGACAGGAACCACGCGCCGCTTCGGTCTGGAGGGTCGAGTTGGACAACGAGTCGAGGTCGGGCCGCGCTCATCACGGGCCTCGCCCATCGGAGGAGACGGTTGGCGACGTCGGAGCCGGCCCCTGCCGGAGCGGTGAACGACGAGCCATCGAGGCGCGTGGTGATCGACTCTGCAACATCGGCCGTGGTGCGGACCGTCGGTGGTGGCGCGGGCAGTTCGAGCATCGCGGCGGCCTGGGCGACGACGGCGTGTACCACCGCGCCGAAGAGGTCCGCAACCAGCGTTCGCGAGGTCAACGACGGAGGCGCCATCACTCTCACAGGGCCAGGCATCGTTGCGGCGAACTTGTCCAACGTCGCGTTCCCGACGAGCGCGGGCCGCCACCGCACTGCCAGGTCGATCGACCGCTCCCCTCGCTTCGTCGTCCGCAGCGTCGGCACAACTGCGCCTTGCGCGACCTGGCGCACTGCGGCGATCGCGAGGTGACCGATCCATCGGACGCTCGCACCCACTCCCTCACCATCGAGCCCCCCACCGACAGCCACGAGCCAACCGAGCGCGTCGGCGATCGGAATCGACACGGCCTCGCAGAGCACGCCGTTGGGCAGCGGTACCCCACGATGGACGCGCCAGCCGAGCGCCGGACCGCCGAGACCCTCGAGACGATCAGCCAACTCCTCGTTGGTGGCGGGGGGACCGGTCGGGCCGGCAGCCCACACCACCACCTCATCCTCCGCCCAGGACGCCTGCAACCGGACACCTTGTTCCTCGACGACCTCGACGACCTCGACTGCGCGAGGAGCAGGCTCGTCATGACCATGCAGCCGGTCGTACACACTCCGAAGACCTTCGAGTTCCTCCGCGAAATCCGCGATGACCTGCGCTCGCTCCGGACCGGTGAGCCCCTGGACGGACTCCAGCCGGGTCTGTGTGTCTGCGAGCAGCTCGTCGACAACACGGGAACTACGGCGATCGGCGTCGATCAACTCGAACTGGTCGTCCGAAGCCCTGCCCTCAGCGGCAGCCCAGATGGCGGCCTCGAGGGCTTCAGTTCCGTTGTTCTTGTTCAAGAATGAGGCGCTCCTGGCACCGGCTCACACGTCCGCTCGACGGAGAGGCATCCGATGTGGCGTCGAACAAGCGGCTCCGGACCAGAACCGACTCACCGCCATGAATCACAGGCGGGACGCCGACATCCACTCTACCCCGTCAATCGTCGAGGACCGACAAGTCGAGCTCGCGGAGGCGCACCGGGTCGGCGAGTACATCTATCTCGACGATTTTCCCACGTACGACCGTGAAGCCGAGGACCGCAAACGGCTGTCCCCCGGGGGCCGTGACAATGCCCACGGCTCCGTTGACGAGCGCCGGTCGTCCGAACTCGGCAAACCGCCGGAAGGTGAGTGCCTGGTCGGCCACGGCCCGCGCGCCGCGGACTTCCCTGGATGCGCCCGTGGGACTAGTGCCACGATCGGCGCGGAGCACGACGTTGGGGTCGAGCACCGCGACGAGCGCATCGAAGTCTCCGTCGCGGGCGGCAGCGAGGAACGCGCCCACCACCTCTCGCTGGCGTGAGAGATCCGTGTCAGGAACGGCGGTCGATCCCTGTACTCGGCGCCGTGCACGACTGGCGAGCTGGCGCGCTGCGTCGGGGGAACGCCCCACGATCGGGGCGATCTCGTCGAAGGGCATGGCGAACATGTCG
>JBEEGD010000454.1:0-4404 GCA_041166685.1 Acidimicrobiaceae bacterium
GATGCCTATTTCGTCGAGTTTGCAGGAGTCAGCCGATTTGGCGCTCGGCGCCTTCCCAGTAGGGGGCGCGGATCTCACGCTTGAGCAGCTTGCCGGACGGGTTCCGCGGTAGGACATCGGTGAAGTCGACGGTCTTCGGCAGCTTGAAGCCGGCGAGGTGCTCGCGGGTGAACATGATGAGGGCCTTGTCGGTCACCTCACTGCCTTCGCGCCGCACGACGACCGCCTTGACGGCTTCGCCCCACTTCTCGTCGGGAACCCCGACCACCGCGACGTCGGCGACGTCCGGATGCTTCGCGAGGACGTTCTCGACTTCCGCGGGGTACACGTTCTCGCCGCCGGTGACGATCATGTCCTTCACGCGATCGTGCAAAAAGAGGAAGCCGCCTTCGTCGCAGTAGCCCGCGTCGCCGGTTCGCAGCCAACCATCGTCGTCGATGGTGGCCTCGGTGGCGGCGTCGTTCCCCCAATAGCCCTTCATGTTCTGCGGTGACCGCGTCCACAGTTCACCAACGGTGCCGGTGGGCACCTCGGTGCCGGTGTCGGGATCGACGAGGCGCATCTCCACCCAGGGATACGGCTTGCCGCACGAGCGCAACAACGCCGGTCGGTTCACTGGATCGTGATCCTCGGGGTCGAGTTGGAAGATGGCCCCGGTCGTCTCGGTCATGCCGTAGACCTGGATGAAATCGCAGCCGAAGACTTCCATCGCTTTCGTGAGCACCGCGTCGGTGATCGGCGACGCGCCGTAGACGATGGCGCGCAGCGTGGAGAAGTCCGTCTCGTTCACGCCGGGTGTGATCAAGAGGAACTGGATCACCGCGGGGACGAACAGCGCGTTGGTGATGCCGAACTCAGGGATCACCTGCAGGATCCGGGCCGGATCGACGTCGCGGAGCACGACGGTTCGGCAACCGTGATAGAGGCCCACGAGCGACCAACCGGAGCCGGCGATGTGGAACATCGGCATCACCGCGATGTTCACCGAATCCTTGTCGAACTGCCACGACTCGGTCACGTTCATCACGCCGGAGAAGAAGTTGTCGTTGGTGAGCATCACGCCCTTGGGCAACCCCGTCGTTCCCGAGGTGTAGAGCTGGATCGCGACATCACTGCCGACGGGCTCCGCACCGGGATCACTCGCCGGGTGCGCGCTGAAGAAGCGTTCGTAGTTCTCCCAGCGAGCGTGGTCGCCGATGGCGATGATCGTCGTGACGGTCTCGAGGTCGTCCTCGATCTTCTCGACGTGCGGAACGAACTCTGCGCCCACGATCAGAACCTTGGCCCCCGCGTCGTTGGCGATCTGCGCCATCTCTGTCGGAGCCAAGCGCCAGTTGATGGCCACGTTGACCGCGTTGAGCTTGGCCAGCGCGAACGTGACCTCGAAGAACTCGGGGCCGTTCTTGTCCAGGAATGCGACGCGGTCTTCCGATCCGATTCCGATCGAGGCGAGCGCCGTGGCCAGCTGGCTCGACGTGGTGTCGAGCTCGCCGAAGGTGATGGTCCGGCCCTCGAACTCGATGGCCGGACGGTCCTTGCCCTCCTGGCTGTGAGTCCGGATGATCCCCGCAAACGAACTGATGGTCATGCCATCAATCTTGCACCTTGGAGCTCAGAGGGGGACGTCGACGCCTGTCGCCTTCCCGAGCGCGGCGAGGTCGTTGAGGATGGCGTCGAGCATGTCCCACAAGTCGGGCACGAGCTCTCGGCACGACACCAACCCGAAGTCGAGCGAGTCGAGGTAGCTCTGCACGGTGACGTTCAGCCCTTGACCATCGACGATCGTGGAGACGGGGTAGTAGTGCAGCAGCGTGCTGCCGGCGGCATAGAGCGGCTGGCGGGGTCCTGGCACGTTGGAGATGACGAGGTTGATGGGCGAATTGCGCGTCATCAACCGAGTGGACAACCGCATCGCTCGAGCGAACACGGCCGGCGGCGGGAACTGGGCGAAGTCGGTGAGCGCGTCCGCAGGCAGGGCGTCGAAGAGCTCCTTCGCGTTGTTCATTGCGTCGTGCACGCGCTGGACACGTTTCACCGGGTCGGGTTCGTCGGTCGGCAGCTCAGCGAAGATGCCCGACACGCGGTTGCTCCAGCGTTCGGTCTCCTCACCAGTGCGGATCGATACCGGGATCATCGCGTTGAGCGGCCCATCTGGGAGAGCGTCGTGGTCCTCGAGCCACGTTCGCAGACCTCCCGCGCACACCGCCATCACGACGTCGTTGACCGTCGCGCCAAGCGCGTTCTTGATCCCCTTCACGGAGTCGAGCGATGTCGACCGGAACGCGAAGCGGCGGTGCGCGGTGATCGGCGCGTTGAACGGCGTGCGCGGCGCGGAGATCGACGGGAGCGGACCCTTCGTCTCACCCTCGGGGGTCCGGTCGCGGCCCAGGTTGAGCACCGCGCCGAGTGGACCACGCAAACCGCCGCGCACCTGGTTGGCGGCCGCGACCAGCGCGGGGTTGCGCGTCGACTTCCCGAATTCGCGGATGACGCGCGTGGTCAGGAGGATGGCGCGGGCTGGTTTGCGCGCGAGATTCGCGCCGGCCCGCGCCAGTACCTCGGCGTCGGACGGATTGGGCGCCGGGTTCCACTTTTCCTCGGGAGGTGGCACGTCGTCACCCTCGGGCGTCTGATCGAGCATCATCGTGAGCAGTTCGGCGCCCGAGGCGCCGTCGATCGTCGCGTGGTGCACCTTCGTGAGGATCGCGAACCGGTCGTCGGGCAGGCCTTCGACCACGTACGTCTCCCACAACGGACGCGTGCGGTCGAGGGGCCGGCCGATGATGCGGGCGACGAGGTCGGCCAGCTGCTGGTCGCTTCCGGGCGGAGGCACTGCCGTGTTCCGCACGTGGAAGTCGAGGTCGAAGTCCGGGTCGTCGATCCAGAACGGGTGGTCGAGGTTCATCGGGACGTTGCGCAGCCGCCGGCGCAGCGGCTCGAGGGTGTGCAAGCGCTTCTCGATCTGGGCCCGCCACGCGGTGAAAGGGTCGTGGTTCGGGTCGTCGGGCTTCTCGAAGATCGACAGGCTCGAGACATGCCCGAACTGCGAGGGCGTCTCCATATAGAGGAACGACGCATCAAGTCCTGAGAGCTGCTTCATAGGAGGACACTCGCGCGCCCCGGCGGACCCCGCAATGGCTGTGTGAGACTGCGCCCATGACGTTGACTGAGAATGCGCCCACCGCCGTCCACATCGGGGCCGACGAGTTGCCCTTCGTCGACATCGGCGACGGGAGCAAGCTGAAGGTGATCCAGGTCAAGGTGAACGAGGGCCTCTGGATCGTCGAGAACATCTTCCAATCGGGCTACACCGTGCAGCGGCACAAGCACACCGGGCCCGTGTACGCCTACACCACCAGCGGCGCGTGGAAGTACAAGGAGTACGACTACGTGAACCGCGCCGGTTCATTCCTCTACGAGCCCGCGGGATCTGTACACACACTGACGGTCGTCGAGGACGACACGCGCGTGTGGTTCCAGATCTACGGCGCCAACCTCAACCTCGATGCCGACGACAACGTCGAGAGCATCATCGACGCGGGCGGGATCCTCGAGGCGTACTACATGCTCGCCGAGGCCGAAGGCTTCCCTCGCCCCAAGGTGTTGGTCGATTGAGCGTCAACCTGGCTGACCCGAGCGCGTTCGTCGGCGGCGCCCAGCACGAGCAACTGGCCGAGCTGCGCCGTACCGCGCCGGTGTACTTCCAAGAGATGTCGGGGCAGCCCGGTTTCTACGCCGTGCTCAAGCACGCCGACCTCGTTCACGTCGCCCGACACTCCGAGGTGTTCTCCGCGAGCGAGGGCGGGGTCGTGCTCGAGAACCTCGCGCCGGAACAGCTCGAGATGATGCGCCACATGCTGCTGGCGATGGACCCGCCGGCCCACTCGCAATTCCGCGCGCCGCTGTCCGAACACTTCAAGGCGAAGGTGATCGCGCGTCTCGAGGACGACATCCGCGCGATCACTCAGGCGATCATGAAGGAGGCGGCAGAGCAGCGCGACGTGGAGTTCGTGCACGACGTCACGTCGAAGCTTCCGTCCCGCGTGGTGGGTCAGCTCATGGGATTGCCAGAAGAGGACTGGCCGACAATCCATCAACTGGCCGAGCGTTGCACCAGCGGCCAGGACCCGGATGTCGCCGGGTCGCCGGACGAACTGGCGAACGCATCGATCGAGATGGCGATGTACGCGATCGAATTCGCCGGACGCCGACGGGCCGAGGAGCCGCACGCCGACCTCACGTCGGTGATCCTGGAATCTGACTTCGGCGGTGCACCCATGAGCGACATCGATTTCGGCAGCTTCTTCGTGCAGCTCGTCACCGCCGGGAACGACACCACCAAGACCATGCTGTCTTCAGGGTTGCTCGCGCTGTTGCAGCATCCCGAACAGCTCGCCGAGCTCC
>JBEEGD010000455.1:0-6392 GCA_041166685.1 Acidimicrobiaceae bacterium
GCGCTCGCCGGTCGCGTCGATGATGCGGCCACCCTTGATGACGATCATCGCCGTACCTCGGGGGCTGTCATCGGAGATCCACCCCGCTGCCGACGAGGAGGTACAAGACCGCCATGCGCACGGCGACGCCATTGCGCACCTGGTCGACCACCACCGATCTCGGGAGGTCCGCGACTTCGGCGGCGATCTCGACGCCGCGGTTCATTGGCCCTGGATGCATCACGAGCGTGCGTTCATCGAGCAAATCGACACGGCGCCGGGTGAGTCCGTAGGACGCGGTGTACTCACGTAGCGAAGGGATGAGCGCCTCGGTCATGCGCTCGCGTTGCATTCGGAGGAGGTAGACCACGTCGCACTTCGGGAGGATCGAGTCGAGGTCGTAGCTCACGCTCACCGGCCAACCGTCGAGGCTGGCGGGCAGCAGGGTGGGTGGGGCGACGAGCGTGACGTCCGCGCCCAGCGCAGTGAAGGCGAGCACATCGCTCCGCGCGACACGCGAGTGCTTGATGTCGCCCACGATCGCGATCCGCGTGCCATCAACGCTGCCGAGATGCTGGCGGATCGTGTAGGAGTCGAGGAGTGCTTGCGTCGGGTGCTCGTGCCAGCCATCGCCGGCGTTGATCACCGAGGCCTCCACCCACTCGGCGATGCGCCAAGGGGCGCCTGCAGACCCGTGGCGCACCACGATGCAGTCCACACCCATGGCTTCGATCGTGAGAACCGTGTCTCGGAGCGACTCGCCCTTCTTGACCGACGACGTGCTGACGCTGAAGTTCATGGTGTCGGCGGACAGCCGCTTGGCCGCCTGCTCGAAGCTCAACCGCGTGCGGGTGGAATCCTCGTAGAAGAGCCACACCACCGTTTTGCCTCGCAGCGCGGGGACCTTTGGAATCTGGCGCTCGCTCACCTCGACGAAGGAATCCGTGAGGTCGAGGACCTCGTTGATTCCATCGCGTCCGCCAAGGTCGTCGACTGAGAGAAGGTGTTTCATTTCACCATCTCTCCTAGATCCACGCCCTCTTCGTTGACATCGACGACTTCGTCGCGGCGGGTGGGCAGGTTCTTGCCCACGTAGTCGGGTCGGATGGGAAGCTCGCGGTGACCTCGGTCGACCATGACGGCGAGTTGCACCGCGCGGGGCCGGCCGAACGACGTCAGCGCGTCGAGGGCGGCCCGAATGGTTCGACCGGTGAACAGCACGTCGTCGACCAGCACCACGATGGCGCCCGAGAGGTCGACGGGGATGTTCGTGACCGCCTCCGGCAACACGGGCCGCAAGCCGTAGTCGTCGCGGTGGAAGGCGACGTCCAGCGTGCCGACCTCGACGGCGACGGCTTCGATCTGCTCGAGGGCGTCGGCCAGGCGGCGGGCGATCGCCACCCCGCCCGTCTGCAGTCCGATGAGGACCACGTCATCGAGTCCGTGGTTGTGCTCGATGATCTCGTGGGCCATGCGCCAGGTGGCGCGCTGCACGTCGTCGGCATCCATGACCCGGCTGCGGGCAACAAAAACGCCCCCGTAGGGGGGCGTCGAACGGCGCTCTCGCTCAGCCAACTCACACTCCTGTCCGTCCGGGCCTCACAGGACCCGCTTCACGGTCAGAAGTCGACGGTAGCACGCGATCGCCCAGATCCCGCTCACCGTTTTCCCCTTCATACGGACACAGAACTGTGTCCCTATGAAGGGGAAAAGCGCTACTTGCGGATGCGGAGGCGGAGGTCGTTGGATTCGGCGACCCACACGGAGGCAGGGTTCTCCGGGTCGACCTCGGCGAACAGGTCGGTGAACCCGAGTTCGTCTCGGAGCCACGAGGCGAAGAGGCCAACAGCTCGAGTCGCGATCCCCTGGCGGCGATGCGGCGCCGCCACCCACCAGCCCAACTCGGCACGCGACGGTCCGCCGGCCAGAGGGACCATCCCGACTTCGCCGAGGACCGACTCGTCGTCGAGGTCAGCGGGCGACACCACCAGGTCGAGCGCAAGCCCCCGGTCCCGCCGGAGTTGCTCCGCCGCGATCCACCGCACTGCGTGCTCGCTCCCCCGCAGCGCGGGCACGAGCGTCCACTTCTGGATCTCTTCGTCCGCCCACGCGCCGACCAGCGCATCAACGTCGTGGGCGCGCCACGCTCGGAGCCGAACCACGCCGTCGGTCAGCGGCGGATCAGGAAGCGGCAGCGGCATCCAGCAATTTTGCCCGCTCCAGTACCTCGCGCAACGACCCCACGTCCGTGAACTGCTCAGCGTGCATTCCCGCGGCACGCGCGCCCTCGACATTCGACTTCCTGTCGTCGACGAACAAGCAGAGTTCCGGCGGCACTTCGAGCAACCGGGCCACGGTGAGAAACGCCTCCGGGTCAGGCTTGGCCATGCCGAGCCGGGACGAGTTGAAGACCACATCGAATTCCAGGTCCAGACCACACGATGCGAGCTCGGATTCCAGTCGGGTGCTGGCGTTGCTGAACAGCGCGAGTTTCACTCGCCCAGCAGCGCGAACTTCGCGAAGCAACTCGATGACCACGTCGTCGAGCGACCAGCCGAGTGCGGTGAAGCCGGCTGTCACCGCCGCGGGATCACAGCCGTACGCGGTTGCGGTTCGACGCCCGATTTCGTCGGCCCACGCTTCGTAGGTCAACGCGCCCGTCATTCCCGCGTCGAGTATCTCCTGGCCAAAGGCGATCGCGCCCAGGTCCTTGGGACGGAGACCCAGGCCGGTTGCGAGTGCGTCGAACTCGTGGTTGTGCCAGTGCCGGATCACGCCGTCGAGATCGACGATCAGCGCGGCGAGTCGGGGTTCAGTCATCGCCCTTGGCGATCGCTCCCAGCACACCGTTCACGAATCGGCTCGAGTCGTCGGTCGAGAATTGTGAGGCCAGCTCCACCGCTTCGGAGATCACGACACCGACGGGCACGTCCTGGCAGTGCAAGAGCTCGTACGCGCCGAGGCGTAGCAGTGCGCGGTCGACGGCGGGCATCCGCTCGAGTGTCCAACCCACCGCATACTTCGACACCACGGCGTCGATCTCGGCGCGATGGGTGTCAACGCCTATCACCAGCGCGCAGGCGTACTCGTCGGGCGCAACCGGCAAGCCGTCGATGATCTCCGCGGCCGTCGAGTTCTTGGCCTCGGCCTCGTACAACAGCTCGAGCGCGCGCTCTCGAGCTGCTCGCCGGCCTTCCAACTCTCAGGCCCGGGTGATGTACTCGGCGGTACGGGTGTCGACTTTGAGTCGGTCGCCGACGTTCACGAACAACGGCACCTGCACGACGAGGCCCGTCTGCAGCGTTGCCGGCTTGCGGGCGCCGGAGACGCGGTCGCCCTGGATACCGGGCTCGGTCTCACTCACCACCAGCTCGACCGACGCAGGAAGGTCGACGCCCACGATCTCGCTGTTGTACATGGCCAGCTGCACGGTCGAGCCGTCGACGATGTAGTTGGCCGAGTCGCCCAGCGAGGTGGGAGCAACGTTCAGCTGCTCGTAACTCTCGTTGTCCATGAACACGAAGTCATTGCCGTCGCGATACAGGAAGTTCATCTCGCGCTTGTCGATGACTGCTTGCTCCACCTTCTCGGCGCCTCGGAAGGTGCGATCGACGACCGCACCGGTGCGAACGTTCTTGAGGGTGGTGCGGACAAACGCGCCCCCCTTCCCGGGCTTCACGTGTTGGAACTCGACAACTTGGAAGAGGCCCTCGGGCAGGTTGAGGGCCATGCCGTTCTTCAGATCGTTGGTGGTGATGGCCATGAGCGCAGATCCCAATTCTTCGGTGCGTGGGTAAGGGGCCGGCAGCCGTCGGCCGTGACGACGAGCGTGTCTTCGATCCGGACACCACCCTGCTCGGGAAGGTACACACCGGGCTCGACGGTGACGACGTGGCCAGTGGCGAGCGTAGCAGTGGACGAAAAGGTCACCCTCGGGTCCTCATGGATTTCGAGGCCCACACCGTGACCGGTGCCGTGTGAGAACAACTCGCCCCAGCCGGCCTCCCCGATCACCTCGCGGCACGCGTGGTCGACCTCGACCCCGGTGGCGCCGGCGCGAACTTTGTCGACACCGGCCTGCTGGGCCGCGGTCACGACATCGATCATGCGCTGCTGCAGGTCAGATGGCGCGCCGGTGCAGATCGTGCGGGTCATGTCCGAGCAGTAGCCGTCGACGATCGCGCCGTAGTCGATGACGACGAGCTCACCATCGCCGATCCGTCGCGGCGAGGACGCAGCCCGATGATGCGGCTTGGCCCCGTTCGGGCCCGAGCCGACGATGGTCTCGAAGCTGTTGCCCTCCGCCCCGAGCCGGCGGATCTCGGTGTCGATCGCCAAACCGAACTCATGCTCCGTCGGGTGTTCGTCGAGTAGATCACGCACGCGGACAAGCGCGCTCGAAGCGATCGTGGCCGCGGCTTCGATGCGTACGACCTCGCCCTCGTCCTTCACGATCCTCAATGACTCCACGAGGTTCTCGGTCGCCACGAGCTCCGCGTCGGGAAACCACGACGACGCCATCGCTCGTTGCTGCGCCCACGTGACGCTGTGGGCTTCGAGGCCGAGCCGGGGTGCGCCGGTTGCTGCCTTGCGCAGAATCGCGGCCTGACGATCCACCGTGGCGCCGATCTCGATCGTGGCGTTGACGCCGGCCGCGGCAAGCTCCTCGGCGGATTGGTCGCGATAGCGGCCGTCGGTCACGAACAGCAGCTCGTCGGGCAGCACAAGAAGGGACGCCGCCGAGCCGGTGAAGCCCGTGAGGTACCGGATGTTGACGAGCTTCGTGACCAACAACGCATCGACGTCGAGCTGCTCGCGCAACCGCGCTCCACGCCCCGCCACATCCATCGGCGGGAGCTTCACTGCAGCAACGTCTTGAGGGCTTGCCCGGCCAGGGCGTAGCTGAGGCCCTTGAATCCCGTGATTGATCCGGTGGCGACCGGGGCGACCACTGAGGTGTGGCGCCACGGCTCCCGAGCGTTCGGATTCGAGAGATGCACCTCGATGATCGGCCCGTCGAAGGCGGCCAACGCATCGTGGATCGACCAGGCGTAGTGCGTGAACGCCCCGGGGTTGATGACGATCGCCGCGCACCGCCCGCGAGCGCCCTGAATCGCTTCGACGAGCTCACCTTCGTGATTCGACTGGACGTGCTCGACGTCGGCTGCACCGTCGAGCGCCTTCGTGAACGTGGCGACATGATCGGAGATGGTGTCGCGGCCGTAGACGTCAGGCTCGCGATCGCCGAGCAGGTTGAGGTTGGGTCCGCTGAGGACAAGAACGGTCGTCATGGCTCCACCAACCGGTCGAGCGCGGCATCGATGACCTCGCGGGGCACGTCGCGCACGGGCTCGACTCCATTCGGACCGTCGAGGATGAAGGTGATGCCACCAATCGACTTCTTGTCGCGCCCGAACAGGGTGACCAGCTCGTCGCGGTCCACATCGGGCGGAAGGGCCGCGGGCAAGTCGTAGGCGCCGACCACGCGCCGATGCTCGCGCACACGCGCCTCGTCGATTCGCCCGAGCTCGTGAGCAAGCTCCGCAGCGAAGACCAAGCCGGTGGCCACTGCTTCCCCGTGGCGCAGGTCGTACCTGCCCGCGGTTTCGAGCGCGTGCGCGAGGGTGTGGCCGTAGTTGAGGATCGCCCGCCGGTCGCCTTCTCGTTCGTCAGCGGCCACCACGGCGGCCTTGATGTCGACGCACGCGGCGATGCGCTCGTCCAGTGCGAGCGCATCCAAGTCCCGACCATCGCGGTCGAGGAAGTGGTACTTCGCCAGCTCGCCCAATCCGCTGCGCTGCTCGCGGGGCGGAAGCGACGTGAGCGCATCCGTGTCGCAGAGCACGGCCGCCGGCTGCCAGAACGCGCCGACGAGGTTCTTGCCCTCTGGAAGATTCACGCCGGTCTTGCCCCCGATGGCGGCATCGATCATGCCGAGGATCGTGGTCGGCACGTGCACGACGGCCACACCGCGGTGATACACCGCGGCGGCAAAGCCGGCCACGTCGGTGACGACACCGCCGCCCACTCCGACGACCACATCGGCGCGCGTGAGCCCCCACCGCGCCCACGCACGACACAGCTCCTCCACCGTGGCCATCGACTTCGCGGCTTCGCCGTCGTCGATGGTGAACACATCGCGCTCGATCCCCGGGTCGACAGTGAATCCGATGTCGCGTTGCGTCACGACTGCGGCTCGCTTCGCCCCGACCGGAAGCACAGACGCCAACCATTCCCGGGCGCCTTGGCCGATGATCACGTCGTACGACCGGTCGCCGAGATCCACGGGAACAGTGATCATTCCGGCACCATCGCCGCAATCGTTCGCGCGATCTGGTCCTTCGCCTCTGCCTTCGGTGCCGAATGGTGGACCGGCTGCACGTCGAAAGTGACGTCCGCGACTTCTGCATACC
>JBEEGD010000456.1:0-10147 GCA_041166685.1 Acidimicrobiaceae bacterium
CGTCGGCGTCGGTGTCATTTCGAGCTTGTCGAAGTCGTAGAACTCGCCGTGGTGCTCCACCCATCCACCAGTCCACAGCGTGCGGAGCACCTGGATCATCTCGTCGGCTCGCTTGCCCCGACGGGCGAACGGCTGCTCGAGGGCGGCGAACTCCTCCTCCATCCACCCCATGCCGACTCCCAATGCGACGCGGTTGTCGGAAAGCACTGCCGCGGTCCCCACCGCCTTGGCGACGGAGAACGGATTGCGCATCGGCAACACGTACACGTTCGTGAAGAACCGCAGCCGCTCGGTGACGGCCGCCATCGCGCCGATCGAGACCCAGCAGTCCGGCCATTCGGTGAACGGCTCCCAGCGGCGCCCGCCGTCGGCGGTGTACGGATAGACCGACGTGATCGTCTCGGGATTGACGACGTGATCGGAGCACGCGACGGCGTCCCACCCGTACTCGTCCGCGGCTTTGGCCAGCGCAACGTACTGCTCGAGCGGACTGAACGACAGCGCAAAGCAGAACTTCACGACAGTGTTCCGCCGTCGACTCGAAGGTGTTCACCGTTGATGTGCACCGCGTCATCGGATGCGAGGAAGGCGATGGCGGCGGCGACGGTCTCGGGCCCGCGCGGCTTGTCCAGCGCCATCGACCGCCGGATCAGGTCCTTGTCGACGCCCTCGGGGAACACGAAGTCGTGCGTGATCGGCGTGTCGATCGAGCCCGGACACACCGCGTTGCACCGCACTCCTTGCCGGCCGTACTCCACCGCGATCGTGCGGGTCAGGGCGAGCACACCGCCTTTCGACGCGGCGTACGCGGCCGCCCACGGCTGACCTGCGAGCGCCGCCGTGGATGAGACGTTCACGATGTTGCCTCCGCTGTCCAGCAGGGCCGGCATGGCGGCCCTGCAGCACAGGAAGGTGCCCGTCAGGTTCACCGCGAGGACTTGGTCCCATGTGTCGAGCGAGTGCTCGTGCATCTTCCCGGTTCGCAGGATGCCGGCCACGTTGGCGAGTACGTCGAGCCGGCCATGGCGTTCGACGGTGTCCGCGACCAACGAGTCGACGAACGACGGGTCGCTCACGTCGCCCACCGTGTCGGCGAGCCCGTCCTTCGTGATGTCGACGGCAACCACGGTCGCTCCTTCTTCCACCAGTCGTTCGACGGTCGCGCGGCCAATGCCTGAGGCCGCTCCGGTCACGATTGCCACTCGTCCGTCGAAACGCCGCATCGGGCAAGACTAGAACGTGTTCTGATTCTCGACATCAACTTGCTCCCCTTCGGGTCGCTCGTCGATGAATGCGGCTCGTCGCTGGCGCTTCCCTCGCCGCCCGGTACGGTGCGGGCGGTGAGCTATCAGCCCCCCGGCGGTCCGCCGCCCCCGCCGCAGCCTCCGTGGCAGCCACCGCAGGCAGGTGCTCCCTATCCGGCATCCGCGTACGCGTCGGCGGGTCATGGGTATGCGCCCGCCCAGCAACCTCGGTCGCTGAAAGGTCTCAGTACCGCGCTCATGATCCTGCTGGCCGTGTGTGCGCTCACGGCGATCTTCGGAGCGGCGCAGCTCTTCCATCGAGCAACGGTTGTCGACGACTTCACGGGCTTCAGCGGCGTGAGCGTTCAAGACGTCCAGGATGCAGACAACGGCGCCGGTGCTGCCGTGGTGCTCGGTGGAACGTCGCTCCTCGCGGCTGGCGTGGTGTGGATCATCTGGCAGTTCCGCCATGCCAAAAACGCACAGATCCTCCGCGGCAACTACGGCCTCTCGCCAGGGTGGGCGATCGGTGGATGGTTCGTGCCGCTCGGCAACTACGTGCTTCCGCAATTGCAGCTGTTTCAAGCTGCGAAAGCGTCGGACCCGGATCTGCCACCAGGCCAGCCGCCGTCAGCCGGCAGCGCGCCGACGATCGTCCCCATCTGGTGGGTGGTGATGGACCTCGCGTGGCTCCTCTTCGCAATCGGCGGCAGTACCCGACCGAGCAACAGCGAGTTGAACTTCAGCAACATCGACAGGTTCGTGCGCGCCGACCGCATCGCGGGGTTCTCGTTTCTACTGATGCTGATCGCCGCGGTGCTCGCGATTGTCGTCGTGCGCTCGCTGACCGAGCGGCAGACGCGTGCGCTGTCTGGTCACACGCCGACCCAACCTCAGGCGCCGGCCTACCCGCCGCAGGGGTATCAGCCCCCGTACCAACAACCTCCGCCCCAGCAATGGCCGCCACCACCGCCGCCACCGCCGCAGCAGTGGCCTCCGCCGCCACCACCCCCGGGCTGAACGTCACGCCCAGGCGACGCGGCCGAGCTCGACTGACGTGATCGCGTCGGGGTGCGACGGCACGACGCGAACCGTGAAGCCGTAGCGTCCGGCGCGGCTGCACGAGAACACGCCGCGGTAGCGAAGGCTGCCCGAGCCACCTTCGTCGGCGGGACTCATGGTGACGACCGTCGGGTTCTCGAGCTCGTCGTGCTGACCGACGGGGCCGTGCAACAGCTGCACCTCGACATCGTCGGCGTTCAACGAGCCAAGCGAGACTTCGGCCTCGACGGAACGGTCCGTGCCGAGGCTGGCCACCGACACGTCGGTCTCCACCGACAGGATCTCGACGTCGTCCCACGCGGCCAGCACCCGTGCCTTCCACGCGGCGAGGGCCCGCGCCGGCGCGAACTCGTCGGCGGCCAGACGGTCGGCCTGGCGCGCGGTCGGCTCGTAGAGCTCTTCGACGTAGTCGCGGACCATGCGGGCCGCGGACACCTGGGGTCCGAGTGACCGCAGCGACGATTTGATGCGGCGCACCCATCGGCGGGGGACCGGTCCTTCGAGGCGTTCGTAGAACAGCGGCACGATCTGGCGCTCGAGGATCTCGAACAATGAGTTCGCCTCGAGCTCGTCGCGACGCTCGTCGTCGTCGAGCTGCTCGGCCGACGAGATGGCCCAGCCGTTCTCGCCGTTGAAGAGCTCATCCCACCAGCCGTCGAGGATCGACGCATTGAGCCCGCCGTTGAGCGCGGCCTTCATCCCCGACGTCCCACAGGCCTCTTGCGGCCGCCGAGGGGTGTTGAGCCAAACGTCTGCGCCTTCGCACAACGTGCGGGCGACGGAGATGTCGTAGTCCTCGAGAAACACAAAGCGATGACGGATGCCGAGGTCCGCGGCGAAGGACACGATCTCGCGGATCATCTCCTTGCCCGTCTCGTCCGCGGGGTGGGCCTTACCCGCAAAGACGAACTGCACGGGACGGTCGCCGGCGAGCACCAACTTCAACAAGCGGTCCGGCTGGGAGAGCAGCAGCGTCGCCCGCTTGTAGGTCGCGAACCGACGGGCGAAGCAGATCGTCAACGCCTTGCCGTCCATGACCTCGTCGCACCAGGTGACATCGGATGCCGAGAGCCCGCGAGCCAACGCCGACTCCCGCAAGCGGCGACGGACGAAGGCCACCAGCTGCTCGCGCCCTTGTTCCTTGGCGCGCCACACTTCGTCATCGCGCGCTTCGTCGATGCGATGCCAGCGATCGCTACCGGCTTCGTCCCACTCGGGAAGCACATAACGCGACAGCAGGTCTGACATCTCGGCGGAGACCCACGTCTTCGCGTGCACGCCGTTGGTGACCGACGTGATCGGGATTTCTTCGGTGGGGACGTCTGGCCACAGGACGCTGAACATCTCGCGGCTGACCTCGCCGTGCAGCTTTGACACCGCGTTGGAGCGACCGGCGAGGCGCAGGCCCATCACCGCCATGTTGAACCGCTCGGTCGGCGGATCCCCGAGGCGATGACCGAGGTCCATGAGCTGACTGATCGTGAGCCCGCACTCTGCGGCCCAGCCCGCGAAGTACTTCTCGATCAACTCGGGAGGAAAGCGGTCGATGCCCGCGGGGACCGGCGTGTGCGTGGTGAAGATCGATGCGGCGCGCACGGCCTCGATCGCATCGGCGTACGACAGACCCTGGTCGACGATCGCCTGACGAATGCGCTCGAGCCCGAGGAAGCCCGCGTGGCCTTCGTTCGTGTGGAACACCTGGGTGGGCAGACCGAGGGCTTGCAGCGCGCGCACGCCGCCGATACCCAGCAGGATCTCCTGTCGCAGCCGGTGTTCGACGTCGCCGCCGTACAGCCGGTCGGTCACCCTGCGCATCTCGTCGGGGTTCTCGTCGACGTCCGCGTCGAGCAGGTACAACGGCACGCGGCCGACGGCCGCCTGCCACACCTGCGCGATGAGCGGTTGACCCGCGAGGTCGACCTGCACACGGACGTCTTCGCACCGCGTGACCGCCATGGCGTACGGGTCGAGGTCGGGATAGCGCTCTTGCTGCCACCCGTCGACCGAGAGCTCTTGGCGGAAGTAGCCGTGGCGGTAGAAGAGCCCCACGCCGACGAGTGGCACGCCGAGATCCGAGGATGCCTTCAGGTGGTCGCCGGCCAGCACACCGAGGCCGCCGGAGTACTGCGGCAGGGCTTCCGCGATGCCGAACTCCGGTGAGAAGTAGGCAATCGAGCGCAGCGCCGTGGTGCCTTCTCGCGCCTGGAACCACCGAGGCTTGGACAGGTACCCCTCCAGCTCCGTGTGCACCTCGTCGAGGAAGCGCATGAAGCCGGGATCGCCCGCGAGACTCTCCAGCCGCTCGCGGGGGACCAAGCCGAGGAGCCGCACGGGGTCGTGGATGCTGGCGTCCCATTGCTCGGGATCGACCCATCGAAAGAGATCGCGGGTCTGGTCGTCCCACGACCAGCGCAGGTTCATGGCCAGCGCCTCGAGCGCGGTCAGCTCAGCCGGGAGGCTCGGACGAACCGTGAAGCTGCGGAGCGCCTTCATGCCCCGAACGGTACCGGGCCGCGGTCACCCGGCCGGCCGAGAGTCGAGCGACGCCGCCGCTGGCGGCGAAGCCTCAGGCGGCCGTGAGACATCACGTTCGAGCGACCCGTAGGGGAGTGAGATCGTGCTAAGACGCGGTGATCAAGGGCTCGCGGGTCAGCGGCGCGAGGATCTCGTCGACGGTGGGCTCGAACGCCGGTCGAGTGGGGGCCGCAGCGATACGCAGCAGGCGGGTGATCACTTCGGCAGGCTGGCCGCGGCTGAAGAAGAAGCCCTGCGCAAGGTCGCAGCCCAGGCGTTGCAACTCGCGGTATTGCGCTTCCTGTTCGATGCCCTCCGCGACGACCTTGAGGCCGAGCGCGTGTGACAGTCCGATCACATGCTCGATGATCGCCGTGTCTTCTTGCGACAGGCCGAGACCGTCGACGAAGGACTTGTCGATCTTCAGGTAGTCGAGGTTGAACCGCCGTAGATGGTTCAGCGACGAGTAACCGGTTCCGAAGTCGTCGAGCGCGAGGGTGATGCCACGATCCTTTGCCTGTCGCAACGTCGCCCATGCTCCGGCCACGTCGTGCATCAAGGCGCTCTCGGTGATCTCGAAGCAGACCCGCTCGGGACGCACACCGGTGTTGCGAAGCGCGGCGACGATGACGTCACCGAAGTCCGGCTGCGCAAGCTGGCTGGCCGAGACGTTGACCTTCACCTTGAACATCTTGTCGGGGAAGGCGTCCTGCCACTCCCGAGCTTGACGGCACACCTCTTCGAGCACCCATGCACCCACGGGGACGATCAAGCCGCTGTCCTCGAGATCTTGGATGAACTCGCCCGGGAACACGAGACCGCGCTCGGGATGGTCCCACCGGATGAGCGCCTCGGCCCCCACCATGGTCGCGTCCGAAACCGCGACGACCGGCTGGTAGTGGAGCACGAACTGTCCTGCGTCGAGCGCCTCGCGCAGTTCCTTGTCCTGACGCGTGCGCCGTCCCGGTTGGCTCTCGCGGCCCGGGTCGACGACCACAAACTTTCCGTTGCCTTGGGCCTTGGCTTCGTACATGGCGGCGTCGGCGGAGCTCAGGACCTCGTCCATCGTCGCTGAACGAGCGTCGACCACTGCGATGCCGATGCTGGCGGAGATCTGGATGTGCTGGCCACCGAGGTCGAACGGTTCCTCGAGGAGCGAGATGACGCGCTCGGCCAACCGGGTTGCGGCTTGGGCGACGACGACGTCGTTGCCGAGAACCACGAACTCGTCGCCGCCGTAGCGCACGACCCGATCGCTCGGCCGCACAGCGCTTCGCAGCCGTTGGGCCACCTCGGCGAGCAATTGGTCGCCGATGTCGTGGCCGTAGGTGTCGTTGACCTTCTTGAAGTGGTCGAGATCCACGAAGAGCACGGCCATGTGCGACGAGTCTTCGATCGCCCTGTTGATGCCTCGCTGGTACCAGGTGGGAAGCGACCGCCGGTTCGGAAGCCCGGTGAGGCTGTCGAGCATGGAGAGCTTGGCCAGCTCCTTGCGCGCCTGCGAGGCGTCGCGGTAGCGGCGGAACGAGAAGACGGTGGTGGCCACGGGCACGGCCAGCAGCAAGGGCACGATGCCGTTCAGGTTCGTCGCGCCGAAGGGCGCGTAGGAGAGGGCGACGTCAACGGCCCGAGTTGTGAGCGCGCCAAGCGTCACCAAGACAACGGCGATGACGGCCAGGGCGACGTCGCGCGCCGCGCGAGGGTCGTCGCGCATGAGCGGTTGGTGCCGTGAGGCGTGCTGGGGCGTGAGCTGGGTAGAAATGGTGTGAACCCCCGTGTTCCCCCATTTGATCGGTTCCGCCCGATCAAACCTTGAGCCGTCCGGGCGACGCCTACGATCGGCGGCCATGACTCACAAGGTCAACGGCGTGATCTCGCGGGCGAAGGGTGCTCCGGTGGAGTTGGAGACGATCCTTGTGCCTGACCCCGGGCCTGGAGAGGCGCTCGTTCGGGTGCAGGCCTGCGGGGTGTGTCACACCGACCTCCACTATCGGGAGGGTTCGATCAACGACGACTTCCCGTTCCTGCTCGGACATGAGGCAGCGGGTGTGGTCGAGGCGGTTGGCCCCGACGTCAGCGGTGTGAACCCAGGGGACTTTGTGATCCTCAACTGGCGGGCAGTGTGCGGGCAGTGTCGATCGTGTCTCCGCGGTCGACCCTGGTACTGCTTCTCGACGCACAACGCCACCCAGAAGATGACGCTGGCCGACGGCACGGAGCTGTCACCGGCGTTGGGGATCGGCGCCTTCGCGGAGAAGACGTTGGTGTCCGCAGGCCAGTGCACGCCGGTGGATGCTGCGGCGAAACCGGAGGTCGCCGGACTGCTCGGCTGCGGAGTCATGGCCGGGTTGGGCGCGGCGATGTTCACCGGAGAGATCGGGCGCGGCGACAGCGTCGCGGTGTTCGGGTGCGGTGGGGTCGGCTGCGCAGCGATCGCGGGCGCACGGCTTGCCGGGGCGGCCACGGTCATCGCGATCGACATCGATGCCCGCAAGCTCGACGGGGCCCGACAGTTCGGCGCCACCGCAGTGGTGGATTCGAGCGAGACCGATCCGGTAGCGGCCGTGCAGCAACTGACCGGCGGGAACGGCGCCGACGTGTGCATCGAAGCGGTCGGTGATCCGAAGGTCTTCGAGCAGGCGTTCTACGCCCGCGACCTCGCCGGAACCGTCGTGCAGGTCGGCGTGCCTGATCCCCAGATGCGCCTCGACCTTCCGATGATCGACTTCTTCGGTCGCGGCGGGCGGCTCAAGCCGAGTTGGTACGGCGACTGCCTGCCGAGCCGCGACTTCCCGATGCTCATCGACCTCTACCTGCAGGGTCGCCTCGACCTCGAACGATTCGTGTCAGAAACGATCGACCTCGACGGCGTCGAACAGGCATTCGCCAAGATGCAGCGCGGCGAAGTCCTGCGTTCCGTGGTCGTGATGTAGCGACTTTCCTGCGTTTCCGGGCCGCGTCAGCGAACTCTGTGGAAGGTCGAACGAAGCCGCCGCTCGAGGCGAAGCCTCAGGCGGCCGTTCGACAGCACGTACGAGCGACCGTCGGGGAGTGAGTTCGTGTCGAAAAGTGGTAGGGACTAGTCCGTGCTTCCGCCGATCATCATCGACGATGTGCGCCCCCGTACGCCGAGCGGAGCGCCCGCCAAAGCCGCGGTGGGCGAGCGGGTACCGGTCGGAGCGGATGTGTTTCGAGACGGACACGACCTCCTTGCCGCCCGGGTGCGCTGGCGTGCGACCGGCGAATCGAAGTGGGAGTACGCCCGCCTCGCGCTGACGAACCTCGGGCTCGATCGTTGGGCCGGCACGCTCGTCGCCGACCGAATGGGACGGTACGAGTACCAGATCGAAGCCTGGACGGACCGCTTCGCGACGTGGCGCCACCACGCGGAGGTGAAGGCGGCCGCACATGATCCAGAGCTCGACGTCGTGCTCGAGGAGGGCGCGTTGCTGCTCGACCGGCTCACGCCGAGGGCGCCCAAGGAAGCTCGGCCTGCGCTCGCGGTCGCGGCCAACGGATTGCGCGACACCACCCGCACGCTCGACGAGCGCCTCACCGCCGGACTCGACGACCACATCGCGGCGCTCTTGGCCGATGTCCCGGACCCACTCGATCTCACCCGCACGAGATCGTCCACGCTGTGGGTCGACCGCGAGCGCGGCCGCGAGTCCGCGTGGTACGAGCTCTTCCCGCGCAGCGAAGGCGGCTTCGCCGGTGCAACGAAGCGACTGGCGGCGATCGCCTCGATGGGTTTCGACATCGTGTACCTGCCGCCCATCCATCCCATCGGCCGAACGTTTCGCAAGGGGCCGAACAACACGGTCGGCGCCGGCCCTGATGATCTCGGCAGCCCGTGGGCCATCGGCAGCGAGGAGGGCGGCCACACTGCGATCCATCCAGAGCTCGGCACGATCGACGACTTCGAGGCGTTCGTCGATGAGGCCGAGACGCTCGGGATGGAGGTGGCGCTCGATTACGCACTGCAGTGCTCGCCCGATCATCCGTGGGTGCGCAAGCATCCGGAGTGGTTCCACCACCGCCCCGACGGCTCGATCGCGTACGCGGAGAACCCGCCCAAGAAGTACCAGGACATCTACCCCCTCAACTTCTGGCCCGAGAAGGAAAGCGATCGCGTCGCACTGTGGGAGGCGTGCCTGGACATCTTCGACTACTGGATCGCGCACGGCGTGCACGTCTTCCGGGTCGACAACCCGCACACGAAGCCGTTCGCGTTCTGGGATTGGATCATCACCGCGGTGCGGGCCGAGCATCCGGAGATCATCTTCCTCGCGGAGGCCTTCACCCGACCGAGAGTGATGGCGAAGCTCGCGGAGGTCGGGTTCACCCAGAGCTACACGTACTTCGCGTGGCGCACCGCGCGATGGGAGCTCGAGGAGTACCTCACCGAGCTGGCCCACGGTCCTACTGCGGACTACATGCGGCCGAACTTCTGGCCGAACACGCCCGACATCCTCTCAGGCATGCTGCGCAACGGGCCTCCGTCGGCGTTCCGGCTGCGCCTGCTGCTCGCCGCCACGATGGGTCCGAGCTATGGCATCTACTCGGGCTACGAGCTCTGCGAGAACGAGCCGGTGTCGGATGCGAACGAGGAGTACCTGAACTCCGAGAAGTACGAGCTGAGAACCCGAGAGTGGGATCGACCGGATTCGCTCGCACCGTTCATCACCGAGATCAACGACATCCGCAGGCGCCATCGGGCGTTTGCCGAGCTCCGAACGATCCAGTTCCACGAATCCAACAACGACAGCATCATCGTGTACTCCAAGACCGACGCCCCGGCGAACGATCGAGCAGTGGCCGATGTCGTGCTGTGTGTGGTCAACCTCGACCCCTACGGCTTGCACGAGGCCACGCTGTCCCTCGACCTGGAAGCGCTCGGAATCGTTCGCGACACGTTCGAGGTGTACGACGAGCTGAGTGGTGAGAGCTACACCTGGAACGAGCATCCCTATGTTCGACTCGATCCCACACATCAGGCGGGCCATGTGTTCGCGATCCGAACCTGATGGCGGGACCGATCGACTTCGCGGACTCGCGCTGGTTCCAACGCGCCGTCTTCTATGAGGTACTGGTGCGCGGGTTCAACGACGCCAGCGGCGACGGCACTGGCGACATCAAAGGACTGACCGAGAAGCTCGACTACATCGAGTGGCTCGGCGTCGACTGCCTCTGGCTGCTGCCCTTCTACCAAACACCCTTGCGCGACGGCGGCTACGACATCAGCGACTTCTTCAGCATCCTCCCGGAGTACGGCGACATCGGGGACGTCGCCGTGTTCCTCGAGGAGGCCCACCACCGCGGCATCC
>JBEEGD010000457.1:0-6795 GCA_041166685.1 Acidimicrobiaceae bacterium
GAGGTGTACAACCTGCCGTCCGAGCCGGTGGCGCCGTCGAAGACGTTGGGACGAGCGTGGAGGTCGATGGTGGCGGCGGGGGTGGCGATGGCGGTGGCCGCGGTGGCGGCGGCGTCGGCGTCGGCGCGTCGATGAGCTACTACGACGTTCCGCTCCTCAAGCGGCCGGTGTGGAAGTGGTACGTCCCCGCGTACTTCTTCCTGGGCGGGGTTGCGGGCGCGTCGTCGACAGTGGGGCTCGCGTATCGGCCGCTGCGGCGACGGTCCGCTCGGTTGTCGCTGGTCGCGTTGTCGCTCGGCACGGTGTGCTTGATTCTTGACCTGGGGCGCCCGTCTCGGTTCGTGAACATGCTGCGAGTGTTCCGGCCGTCGTCGCCGATGAGCATGGGTTCGTGGTTGCTGGCGTTGTACGGACCGGCCGCCGGCGCGTCGGCGGTGTTGGGTTCGTCGGCGGGAGCCGCGGTCGCAGGGGTGGCCGGCATCCCGCTCGCGGGATACACGGGAGTGTTGGTGGCTTCGACGGCGGTGCCGGCGTGGCAGGACGCATCGGCGTCGATGCCGATGTTGTTCACGGCGTCGGGCGTGGCCGGCGCGGCGTCGCTGCTGATGCTCGCCCCGTGCGACGACGAGTCGGCCGCAGTGCTGCGGCGGTACGGCATCGCCGGCAAGGTGGGTGAGTTGGCCGCCGCGGCCGCCGTCGAGCAGGAGGTTCGCGACAAGCGGCCCTACCGGGAAACGCCGCTGTGGCGGGCGGCCCACGCGCTCACGGCGGCAAGTCTGGTGCTGTCGCTCCCCCGCCGCCGCAACCGCTCACGCGAGGTGATCGCCGGGGTGACGGGCGCCGCGGGCGCCGCGATGATCAAGTTCGCCGTAGCCCAAGCCGGCCACGCGTCGACCACGAAATCCCACTCATAACTACACAGTTCTGTGTATGTCTGAGTGGGATTTCGGAAGGCGGACCGCGGCAGTCATCATGCGGACGACCTTGCCGGGACGAGTCCACACGTCCTCCTCCGCGATCTCGTGCACCGTGAATCCGTCGTCCTCGAGCTTCTGACGGCGGATCGCGTCCGCCTCCGCATCCGACAGAGCCCAGTGGTAGAGCTCGCTCTGGACCTCGAACACGACTCTGACGCGGTCCTCGAAGAAGTCGACGCGACCGTCGAAGCGTTCGTCGTTGCCGAGGTTGACCTGGCGTCGCAGCTTGAGTCCGGCTTCCTCGCCAAGTTCCTTCACCCGAGATTCGAGCCCGCTAGCGGGCGCGATGTAGTGGTTGCCACGAGCCTTCAGGATGTCTCGATACACGACCGTGCCGTCGCGACCGCGTGTCGCGAGGTCGTTGAGGCATGCCTTGGCGGAGCCGACACTGAGCAGGCGACGGCTCAGGAACTGATCGAACGTCCGCGCTGCCCGCAGTGGGCTGAGCTCGCCGCACATCTGGTACGCAGCAAGCTCAGGCCGAACCACCCGGATCCCCTTCAGGGTCGTGACCCAGCGCTCCGGCACGACGACGAGGTCGTGCACATATCCGAGCTTGTGTCGTCGCGTCGCGTTGCCGGACACCTGACTACAGGTCGCCGGGAGGAGTGGAAAGCCTGGGACACCCCACAGCGCGGTGCCCGGGCCATGGGACAGAACCGCGCCTGGGCCAGCCGCCAACACCGCCGCGCTCACTCTGCATGGTTCGTCGAGGACCGCCCCGGGAGCGAGGAGAATCTGCTTGTTCAGCAGTTCCCACCGAGGTGATGAGCGCAACCGACAGATTTCAGTCGGTGTCGCACCGAGTTCTCGGATCTGCCAAACCGCAACACAGGACCGCTGTTCTGCAGCAAGGTCGAGCAACACCTTGTCCAATCGCATTCGCACCACCGTAGAAACGGGGTACGACAGTGCCGACACGGAGGGGAGGGCGTCCAAATCCCACTCAGACATACACAGTTCTGTGTATGTCTGAGTGGGATTTCGCCTTGGTTGGCCGTTACAGGCTCGGGATCATCGCCTCGATCAGGGTGGGGCCGGGCTCTTGCAACGCCTTTTCTAGGGCGATGACGAACTCGTCGGCGGTGGTGGCGCGGGATGCGGGGACTCCCATCCCGTTGGCCAGGGCGACGAAGTCGAGTTGCGGGGTGGAGAGGTCGAACATCTTCTTCGCCTTCTCCCCCGACGCACCCACCCGTCCGAGCTCCATGTTCAGCACCGCGTACGCGCGGTTGTTGTACAGAACCGTGACGACGTTCAGTCCTTCACGGGCCATCGTCCACAACGACTGCAGCGTGTACATCGCGCTGCCGTCGGCCTCCAGCGCGATCACCTGGCGGTCGGGGCACGCAACGGCTGCGCCCACCGCGACGGGCAACCCCTGGCCGATCGCGCCACCCGTCAAACACAACCAGTCATGCCGCGGCGCGCCTGCGGTTGCACCCGGGGCCCACAACCCGGCCGTGTTGGCCTCGTCCGACACGATCGCCCCTTCGGGCATCAACGCACCCACCGCGGCCGCAACCGTCTCCGCCGTGAGGGCGCCCGTCGGCCGGTCGGGACGCGCCGCCGGTTGCAGCTGCAGCGGCGCCGACGGATCGACGAGGTCCAGCAGCGCATCCGGGTCGAGGACATGCACCTCGCAGCCCTCCGGCACGAGGTCGCTGGCCTTGCCCGGATACGCGAAGAACGACACCGGCGACTTCGCACCCACCAGTACCAGATGCTTGATGCCCTCGAGCTGCATCGACGCGAACTCGGCGAGGTACGCGAGCCGCTCCACCGGCGGGAGCCCTGCACCTCGTTCCAACCGCGTCGGAAACGTCTCGGCCATCAACCGGCACCCCGTGCGAGCCGCGGCGATCAGGTACTTCTCGCGAAGCGCCTTGCCGCCCAGGAAGAGCACCGCGTCTTCGGGCAGCTCTCCGGTCACCGGCGGCGCAGACACGGCCACCGGTGCCGCGCGCACTCCACCCTCTGACCACGATGCGTCGGCGGGCAGGATCAGCGTCGCAACCTGACCCAGCCGCGCCGCGGCGACCGCCTCCGCCGCGTCGCGCCCAACCACCGCGGCGCTCTCCGACCGGCGGATCCACGTGGACACGTTGCGGGCCACCGTCTCGATGTCGGACTCGAGTTGCGCGTTGTACTGCTTGTGATACGTCGCATGGTCGCCAACGATGTTGACGATCCCCGTGTGACCCTTCCGCGCGTTGTGCAGGTTCGCGAGCCCGTTGCCGAGCCCGGGCCCGAGGTGCAGCAGCGTCGCCGCGGGCTTGTCGGCCATCCGCCCGTACCCATCGGCCGCGCCCGTCGCCACCCCTTCGAACAGCGCGAGCACACCTCGCATCTCTGGCACCGTGTCCAGCGCCGCGACGAAGTGCATCTCCGACGTGCCCGGGTTGGTGAAGCACACGTCGACCCCCGAGTCGACCAACGTGCGCAGCAGGGCTTGGGCGCCGTTCAATCGAAAATCGCTCCCGGGTTGAGGACGCCCGCGGGGTCGAACGCGGACTTGATGCGGCGCAGCAGTGCCACCTTCGCAGGGTCTTCGAGCGCCAGATAGTGGTGCTTCTTCTCCGAGCCGATGCCGTGCTCACCCGAGATCGCACCGCCCAACTCCATCCCCGAAGCGAAGATGTCGTGCAGCACCTGCGACCGCACCGCATCGTCGCCCTGGAACACCGAGAAGTGCACGTTGCCATCGCCGGCGTGCCCGCAACCCACGATGAACGACCCGGTCTCGGTCGCCAGCGACGACACACGCGACAGATACACCGCGATCGACGCGCGCGGCACCACCATGTCGATGATGTCGTTGGCCCCGCTGGCCTTCGCCGTCCAGAACGCCTTCTCGCGCGCTTCGATCAGCGCGGACCCGGACCCGGGCGGCAACACGTACACGTCAACCGCGCCTTGCTCGGCCAACACCGCCGCAACGTCGGCGACGTCCTCATCCAACCGGTCGGACGTGCGCGCCTCCACCACCACAACGAGGTACGCGATCGTCGCGTCCTTCACGTCCGCAGGGATGCCGAGGTCGAGTCCGGCGTTCTTCGTGATGCCGGCCATCGACACGACGTCGATGTACTCGAGGATCATCGGCCCGACACCGCTGCCCACGATCGCCGGAACCGCGTCGGTGATGCCCTCCATCGACGAGAACGGCGCGAGCACCGTGGCCGCGAACCCCGGACGCGGGTACAGCCGCAAGATCGCTTCGGTGACGACGGCCAGCGTGCCTTCCGAACCCGTGATGAGTTGGGTGAGGTCGTAGCCCGTCGTCGACTTCACGAACTTGCCGCCGCAGCGGATGATCTCGCCGGTGCCGAGCACCGCCTCGACGCCCAGCACCTGATGGCGCGTGACGCCGTACTTCACGGCGCGCATGCCTCCGGCGTTCGTCGCGACGTTCCCACCGAGCGACGCGCTGTTCTCGCCGGGGAACACGGGATACACGAGCCCGTGTCGAGCAGTCTCCTTGTCGAGCACGTCCAACGTGACGCCCGGCTGGACGACCGCCACGTGATTCGAGGTGTCGATCTCGAGGATCTCCGCCATCCGTTCGAACGACAGGAGGATGCCGCCGTGACGCGGGATGCACGCACCCGACAACCCCGTACCGCTCCCCCGCGCCGTGACGGGAACACCCAACTCGGCGGCGATCCGCACCACCGCCGCGACCTCCGAAGCCGACGACGGGCGCACGACCACGTCGGGCAGGTGCGGCGCCGCCGACAGCGCCTCGTCGTGGGCGTAGTCGTCGCTGATCGCGTCGCCACTGAGAACGTGCGGCGCGCCCACCACCTCGGTCATCCGTTCGAGAAGGTCCGTGGCCCGAAACTAGTCTGCGATTCGTGTCCATCGACGAGCTGACGCAGCGGATCGCAGCCCTCGAGCAGGCCGTGCGGGAGCTCAGCGAGAAGGTCGAGACCACCGACGTCGCTCGGATCGCAGGGGACCTCCAGCACGCGGTGATCCTGGCTCTCAGCGCCTACGAAACGTCGTCCGCCAGCCCGGCCACCATCCGCGATGTGGAGCAGATCACTCAACGCATCGACCAGCTACGAGCCCAACTGCTCGGCTGATGGGCATCCAGGGCTTCTCGCACGTCGGCGTCTGTTGCTCCGACCTCGAGCGGTCGACGCGCTTCTACACCGAGGTGCTCGGTTTCACCGAGCTGTTCACGATGGAGATGGGCGACGAGGTCGCGGCCACGATGGAACGAGATGGCATCCGCTTCGAATCTCGAATGCTGCGACGCGACGACGTGCGCCTGGAGTTGCTCCACTGGTTGGAACCGGACGGCGACGGCGACCGCACCCGGCGAGCCATGACGACCTTCGGTATGACCCATCTGTGCTTCCGGGTCGACGACGTCGACGATCTCGCCGACGCGGCCGAGAAGGCCGGCGGACAGGTTCATCGTCATACACTCTCTGAGCTGCCCGGTGCGGGCGTAGGAGGTCAGTCCGTGAAGTTGCTCTACCTGACCGACCCCGACGGAGTGCGCATCGAGTGCATGTCAGGATCGCCCGACTTTGCGTAGCCAGACGATCGTCGAAGCGAATCCGTACCTCGGCGGTCCGTACGCCCCCATCGACACCGAGATCGATGCGTCCGATCTTCAGGTCATCGGCGAGATCCCACGCGACCTCGACGGCGTGTACCTGCGCAACGGGCCCAACCCGCAGTTCGAACCGGTCGGTCGCTACCACTGGTTCGACGGCGACGGCATGGTGCACGCGGTGGAGTTCCGCGACGGCACCGCGACGTATCGCAATCGGTGGGTGCGCACCGACGCGTTCGAGCGCGAGCGCGCCGCGGGCGACGTGCAGTGGGTCGGGATCATGGAGCCGCTGGCGGACAATCCGAGCGACATGCCGCTAAAGGATTCCTCGAACACCGATCTGCTGTTCTTCAACGGCGATGTGCTGTCGCTCTTCTACCTGTGCGGCGCAGCGTACGCGCTCGACCCGGTCACGTTGGCCACGCGCGGTCAACGTGGTTTCGGCGGCCGCATGTCGGCGCACGCCAAGGTCGACGAGCAGACCGGCGAGCTCCTTTTCTTCGACTACGGCCCGCGTCCGCCGTACATGCGTTACGGGGTGGCCGGGCCCGACGGGCGCGTCACGCACACGACCGACATCGACCGTCCCGGCCCCCGACTGCCGCACGACATGGCGATCACCGAGCACCACTCGATCCTCATGGACCTCCCACTCGTGCAAGACCCCGAAGCCGCGAAGGCCGGACGTCACAAGCTGTACTTCGACAGCGACATGCCGGCCCGCTTCGGCGTCATCCCCCGCCACGCACAGGGCGGCGAGATCAAGTGGTTCGATGCCGAGCCCTGCTACGTGTACCACTCGGTCAACGCGTGGGAGGAGGGCGAGGAGATCGTGCTCGACCTCTGCCGCGTCACCAAGCCCGAGCCCCGTCCCGACGCCGAGAGTCCGTTGGCCAAGCTGCTGTCGTACCTACGACTCGACGCCCACCTCTATCGCTATCGCTTCAACCTGCGCACCGGCGCGACGCATGAGGAGTTCCTCGACGACGACAACACCGAGTTCCCGTCGATCGACCTCTCACGGATCGGCCGACCCAATCGCTACGTCTACAACGTGCACATCTCGCCCGAGAACACGCTGCTGTTCGACGGCATCGTGAAGTACGACGTCACGAAGGGCACCGACGAGCGCTGGTGGTGCGGCCCCGGTCGCTGGGCCAGCGAGTCGCCGTTCGCGCCGAGGGCCAACGCCATGAGCGACGACGACGGCTACCTCGTGAGCTTCGTGTACGACCAACTGGAAGATCG
>JBEEGD010000458.1:0-6274 GCA_041166685.1 Acidimicrobiaceae bacterium
GCGCCACGCCGCGACACCACGGCAGGTGGTATTGGCGTGGATGCTCGCCCGCTCACCCGCCGTCCTCGTGATCCCCGGAACCGGGTCGCCGACCCATCTCGAGAACAACGTCGCCGCCACCGGACTCGAGCTCACGGACGAAGAGGTCGCCACGCTCACCAGGGGCTGATCGGACGACACGGAGAGGCGTACGCGTCCTGTCTGGAACCTTCTAGCGGGCCAGGTGAGCTTTGGCGTCCTCATAGGTGGCGTTGCCGGACGACTCCGCGGGCCCGTAGACCACGTTTTGCACACCCGTCTTGAATGTCTCCGATGAGAGCAGCGTGAGCGGGATCGGCTCACCCTCGTCGAACAGGCGCATGCCTTTGCGGATGGCGATCGGGTGCACCAACAGGTGCAGCTCGTCGAGTAGCCCCGCGGCCAGCAGCTGGCGGACGACCGAAACCGAGCCGCTCATGGCGATGTTCGTGTCGCCCGGCTCGTTCTTCAAAGCGGTGACGGCATCGATGAGGTCGCCCTTCAGCTGCTCGGAGTTCCGCCATGTGAACTGCAGCGGCTGGTTCGACACGACGATCTTGCGTGCGTCGCCGAGCGTCTTGGCCATGCCGGCATCTTCCCCGCCCGCCGCTTCGCGCTCAGGCCAGGCTCCGGCAAAGCTGTCATAGGTCTTGCGCCCGAGGAGCACGGTGTCGGCCGTGCCGAGGGTTGCCGAGACTGCAGCACCCATCTCGTCGTTGAAGTACGGGAAGTGCCAAAGCTGAGGATCCTCGACGACGCCGTCGACCGAGATGAACAAGCCTGCCGTGATCTTCCTCATGATGATGCGTCTCCTGGAATGGGTCGGTGAATCCTGCCGTATCGAGTTTGACGACGCGAGCCCGGTGAACTCATCGACGGCGGCGTGGTGCCTGCTGTGGTCGGCGCGCGAGCGGGAAGGCGTTCGCGGATCACGGGAGCTCAGCGATGAGCGGCGCGGCTCGTTGAACACCGTCGGTCTCGACCAGCGGCCAGTGGAGATGGATGGTCAGCCGGTCACGACGGAAGGCGTGCGGGACCTTCTGCGCTCTGCTGCCGTCCACGCCCAGGTCGTCCCACAAGGACGACTGCAACGACGATGAAGGCGGCGCCCGCGATCACGCCGGGTGTCGGCGCGTCGTTCTCGACGGCCCAGTCGACGACGAAAGCCGTCGTCAATTGCGAGGCCAGCATCGCGAGCGTCGCGCGGAGCACGCCAAGGGCCGCGCTCGCCACCGCAAGAGACAGGACGATGGTCACCCCCAAGATTCCGCCGACGTAGAGCCATGGCTCGGTCGGCCAATGGAGGGTCGGCAACCGCCCAGCTGCTGCGAGCACCGCGACACTCGCGCTGAGCGCGGTGAACCCGACGGCCACGTTGACCGCGGTCGCGGCGAACGCGTCGCCTACCGCGGTGGCGATTCGTGCATTGAACGCGGACTGGAACGCCGATGCCGCGCCGGCGGCGACCACGAACAACACCAGCGCCGGCGCGAACTCGCCGACCGGTCGTCCGATCTGCGACACGGCGACGGCGGCGATCGCGATGAGCGCAGCAACCGCGCGCGCGGCGATCACATGCCGCACGCCTCCCGGGCCGATGCCGAAACGGTCCACGAGCAGACCGAAACTGATCTGACCCGCGAAGAATGCGACCGAGAAGATCGCGACACCGATCCTCTCGACCGCGAGGGCACCTGCCAGCACGACGATTGCCCCACCCAAGCCGGCGGTGAGGGTCCACCGAGGGACGGGCCAAGACCGCAGATGCCGAACCCTTCGCCGGATGTCCGGCCGCAGGGACAGCACGACGACGACGATCGCAAGCGCGGCCATGAAGTTGACGAGCGATGCGATCACCGTGCTCCCGACGCGCTCGCCGAGATCGGCGTTGATCTTCGGCTGGATACCGCCAAGGACCCCTGCCGCAATCGCCACGGACAGGGCGCGCGCCGGCCGGGAGCCGACGGACGCGCGGTCGGGGTCCACACCATCATTGGATTGGTTGACCACGTGTCGTGGCCACTCGGAAGGTACGTCCACAGGTCGACCGCGCCGTAGTCGGCGCGCGCTGACGCCCTACCGACGTCGCGGTGACGCGCTGAGGTTGTAGTCGACCCCCTTCACCCACCCGCTTCCGCGCAATCTGGTGATGCGTGCCTGGACGTAGGCGAGTGCGTCTTCACCGTCGGTCGCCAACACCTCGACGCGCAGCCCCACTGCGTCGCTGGTGTCGAAGAGCTCGCGCGGCAGGTGAGGGACCTCTTGCCAGAGGGCCGACACCAGCGGGCGGTGCGACCGGTTCGCGCAGCGGACTTCGACGACCCACGGTTGAACGGCCTCCAGGGTCACGAATTCGTGCTCCCACCTCGGGCACACCCAAACGCGACGTTGCGGGCGAAAACGATCGAACGTCCACGCCGCGGGCTCCCCGGCTTGGGCACGGGGCCACAATGGAAGACCTGCAGGTAGACATCAAGAAAACCTTGCCTTCACGAAGCAGTAACTCCTGTACTTCCTATAGAGGTCTTGTACCCTCAGCCGATGGCCATGCGGATTGGCGAGCTCGCCCGGCGTACCGGCGTCGGGGTCAGCACCCTGCGAGCCTGGGAACGTCGGTTCCGCTTTCTCGAACCACAACGATCTCCCGCCGGCCATCGGCTCTACGCGGAAACCGACGTCGAAGGCGTCGATGCGGTGCTGCGGCTCGTCGCCGAGGGTCTCACGCTCGCGGCCGCGATCACGCGCGTCGCGAGCGTCGGCGCAGGCTCGCTACCCGAAGGCGAGGCCGAGGCGCTGCTGTACAGCCAGATCCTGCAGGCCGCGGACCAGGGCCTGTGGGTCGCGAAGGACGGACGCACTCGTTACGCCAACCGGCGTATGGCGGAGATCATGGCCAGCTCGGTCGCGGAACTCGCCGCCACTCCCGTCCTCGAGTTCTTCCACCCCGAGGACCTACCCCTCGTCAAGGAGCGAACGGAACAGGTGCGGGCCGGCAACCGGCTGCACTTCACCACCGAGTTGCGACGGCGCGACGGATCGACCTTCCTCGCGGAGATCACCACCACCCCCTTGTTCAATCCCGCGGGCCGGTACGACGGCGCCGTTGCGCTGGTGAACGACATCACCGATCGGCACGAGATCGAGGCTCAAGCGCGTCTGCGGGCCACCCTCCTCGACGCGGTCGGCGAAGCGGTCGCGGCGGGGACCCCCGACGGGAAGGTGGTGTACGTCAATCGGGCAGCCGAACGACTCTTCGGTTGGCGGGCCGCCGAGGTGATCGGCCGGGAGGGCCGCAAAGTGTTTCCTGCCGCGGACGCGTTGGAGGAAGCTGACCGCATTCACTCCTCGCTCGTCGCGGGAAGGCGGTACGCCGGGAGAATCAAGATGTCTCGACGCGATGGCACCCAGTTCGTCGCGCAGATGACATCAGAGCCGGCGGTTGACGACGAGGGAGCGCTTGTCGGTTTGGTCGCGGTCTTCAGCGACCAAACCGAACGCGACCGGCTCGATCGCGACCTTCGCGCGCGAGAGTTGCAGACCGAGACGCTCGCGCTGCTCGGGGCGCAGGCGCTGCGCCAGCGCAGCGACCTGAGAGTGGCCGCGACGCTCATCGTCAGCGAAGCAGTTGAGGCAACGCGTCGGCTCCTCGGTGCTGATCATGCCGCCATGCTCGACCTGATCGCCGACACCGACGAACTCCACCTCCGTGCCGCTTCACCCGCCACCGAAGAAGCGATCGTGGTGCCATCAGGAAGTCGGTCATTCGCGGGATACATCACGCTCGCTCGCAAAGCCGTCGTCGTCGACAACACCTCACACGACCCACGCTTCGAGGTTTGCTTCACGGCTACCGACAACTCGACCGGATCAGCTGTCGGCGCCCCGATCTTCGGGCCCCACGGCATTCTCGGCGTACTCATCGCCGAAAGCTCGACGCCCAACACATTCGACCAGGGCGGCGCTCACTTCATCCAGAGCATGGCCAACATTCTCGGAACCGCCCTTCTGTAAGCGCGGGCAGCCACGACCAGCAGAGGCGCTCTTGACCGGTCGGTCAGGTTCGGCCTTGACTCGTCGGCGATGACGACGATCGACAAGGGCGCCCTCAAGGAGAAGTACGCCGAGGAGCGGGCCAAACGGTTGCGGCCCGACGGCAACGACCAGTACGTCCAGCTGAAGGATCAGTTCGCTCACTACGCGGAGGACCCGTACATCCCGGTCACCCCGCGGGACCCGAAGACCGACCACGTCACGGTGGCGTTCATCGGGGGCGGCTTCGCGGGACTGGTCACCGGTGCTCGACTGAAGGAGGCGGGCGTCGACGACGTCCGCATCATCGAGAAGGGCGGCGACTTCGGCGGCACGTGGTACTGGAACCGCTATCCGGGCGCGCAATGCGACACGGCGAGCTTCGTCTACATGCCACTGCTCGAAGAGACCGGACACATGCCGACCGAGAAGTACGCGCACGCCGCGGAGATCCTCGAGCACAGCCAGCGCATCGGGAAGCAGTTCGGCCTCTACGACAACGCCCTGTTCCACACCGAGGTGACCGATCTCGAGTGGGACGACGAGCGGTCGTGTTGGCTCGTCCGAACGAGCCGGGGCGACGCCTTCACCGCGCAGTTCATCGCCATGGGAACCGGGCCGCTGCACGTCCCGAAGCTGCCGGGCATCCCCGGCATCGAGGCCTTCCGGGGTCACTCGTTCCACACGAGCCGCTGGGACTATGACTACACGGGGGGCGATCCGAACGGCGCGCCGATGGATCGTCTGGCCGACAAGCGCGTGGCCATCATCGGTACCGGCGCGACCTCGGTGCAGTGCGTGCCGCACCTCGCGCAGACGTGCGGGGAGCTGTACGTGTTCCAGCGCACGCCGTCGTCGGTGGACGTGCGGGACAACCGACCCACCGACCCCGAGTGGTTCGCGGAGATCGCCACCGAGGGTTGGCAACAGCGGTGGCTCGAGAATTTCACCGCGATCCAAACCGCGATGGTGATGCCGGACGAGGACCTGGTGATGGACGGCTGGACCGACCTGGCCCGCCGCATCCGGCAAAAGATCATGGCGCTGCCGCCTGACGAATTCACACCCGAGAACATGCTGGCCGCCTTCGAGGATTCCGACTTCGAGAAGATGAGCGAGATCCGGGCCCGGGTGGACTCGATCGTCGCCGACCCAGACACCGCGCAGAACCTCAAGGCGTGTTACCGGCAGCTCTGCAAGCGACCGTGCTTCCACGATGAATACCTTCAGGCCTTCAACCGTCCCAACGCCCACCTCGTCGACACCGACGGCAAGGGTGTCGAGCGCATCACCGAGGCCGGCGTGATGGCGGCGGGCGTGGAGTACGAGGTCGACTGCATCATCTACGCGTCGGGCTTCGAGGTGGGTACGCCCTTCACGCGACGCGCCGGCTACGACATGTACGGGCGAGACGGCGTGAAACTGTCGGAGGCCTGGGCGGACGGGATGCGGACGAAGCACGGTATGCACGTGCACGGCTTCCCCAACGCCTTCGTCGTGCAGATCTCCCAGGGCGCCAACCTGGTGGCGAACGTGCCGCACAACTTCACCGAGGCAGGCAAGACGATCGCGAAGATCGTCCGCCATGCCCTCGACGGCGGCCATCGCGAAGTCGAGGTGAGCAAGGAGGCCGAGGACGCCTGGATGGAGCTGTTGTTCTCCGGGCCGATGCTGAGCGCGATCGGCTCACCGGATTGCACTCCCGGCTACTACAACAACGAGGGTCAGGCTGGCCGCGTCGACTGGTTCCTCGGCTACCCGGGTGGTGCCGCCGCGTACTTCCAGTACCTCGACGAGTGGCGCAACAACGGCGAGTTCGCCGGCCTGGAGTTCCGGTAGCGCCGCGACGCAGGGGCCTGCGTAGCCTGCGCCCCATGACGGCGGCCTCGGCCTTTCTCGGCATCCGGTATGCCGAGGCGCCCGTCGGCGCGCGACGGTGGCAGGCTCCGGAGCCGGTGCCGCTGTGGACCGGCAACGCCGCCGCGGCGACGACTCCACCGGCGCCACCACAGCCGTCGGTGGGCACTCCCGCGGGTGCGACCCTCCCCGGCACCGATGCCGACCGCACCGACGAGGACTGCCTGTACCTCAATGTTTGGTCACCCCCAGGTGTGTCGGGTGCGCCGGTGATGGTGTGGCTGCCCGGTGGCGCGTTCGTCACCGGGGGCGCGGCCATCCCCTTGTACGACGGAACCCAACTCGCGGCGCGCGGTGTCGTCGTGGTGAC
>JBEEGD010000459.1:0-5372 GCA_041166685.1 Acidimicrobiaceae bacterium
GCGCCTCGGCCAAACGCATCACGGCCGTGTGTCCGCTGTACGGCTACGCCCGCCAGGATCGAAAAGCGGAAGGCCGGGAGCCGATCGGGGCCAAGCTCGTGGCCGATCTGCTCACCGTTGCCGGCGCAAGCCGCATGCTGTCGGTCGACCTGCACTCCGGTCAGATCCAAGGCTTCTTCGACAAGCCCGTCGATCACCTCACGGCCATGCCGGTACTGCTCGGCTATCTCGAGCGCGAGTGTGCCGGCGACATCGTCGTGGTTTCGCCCGACGCCGGCCGCGTGAAGGTGGCCGAGAGGTACAGCCGACACCTTGCGGCGGACCTCGCGTTCGTGCACAAGCGCCACATCAAGGGGAAGTCCGACGAGGTCGAGGCCCGCGGTGTGATCGGCGACGTCGACGGTCGCCGCTGCGTGATCATCGACGACCGCATCGACACGGCGGGCACGATCGTGGCCGCGGCCGACATCCTCTCCAAGCACGGCGCAACCGAGGTATGGGCGATGGCGACCCACGGCATCCTCGCAGATCCCGCCGTCGATCGGCTCAAGAACTCGGTGATCTCCCGCGTCGTGGTTACGGACACCGTGCCGATCGCCGAGGAGAAGCAGATGGACAAACTCGAGGTGCTCTCTGTCGCGAGCATCATCGGCGATGCCATCGACGTCATCTTCGAGGACAAGTCGCTGAGCGAGCTGTTCGGCGGAGAGAACCTGGCCTAAGGGGCACTAGTCCTGACGGGCGCGGCGGCGGTGACTCGCGGCGACCAGGATCAGCCCACCGATGCCCGATACGAGGAGCACCAGGCCGAGTATTGCGAATCGGCTCGATGAGTCATCCTTGTTACCGCCCGGCACGGTGACGTCGTCGACCGCGGAGGCGAATGACAACGTCGTTGTCGCCTCGGCAGCTGCGGCGGTGGTTGCGGGTTCGGTCGGAGGCGGGACCACCGTCGTTGCGAACGGCGACGTCGTGGTCGTCGGCTGTGTGGTCGCCGTCGAAGTAGTGGCGACGGGTCCCCGCACGACAACCGTGCCCGCGGGCCCGTCGCGATCGATCTGGTACGAGAAGTTCCCCTGTTGCCCGCCCGTCTGGAACGGCCCGTAGGGTCCACTGGTGCTGTGTGGGGGGATCGTTTCGCCGCGCTGCACACCTTGGGCGAAGATCGCATGCTCGACGTCGTCGTCGTTCACGAAGCTCACCGTGTCACCGTCATCGACGGTGATCTGCGAGGGGTTGGGCGCCCCGTCGACGATGTGTACCTGAGCAGTCGCGGCGCGCGCCGACGGCGCGAGCAGAGCGACGAGGAAAGATGCCACCACGACGGCGGCGAGCGTTCGGCGCACGCGGTCAGCCGGCCAACGCGGGGTGGCGGCCCTTCCACGGAAGCGCATGTTCGAGTTGCGTCCCCACTTGGAGCAGAAGGTCTTCGCGCCACGGGCCGGCGACCAGTTGGACACCCACCGGCAGTCCGGCCTCCGACTGGTGCAGCGGCAACGAGAGCGCCGGCAGTCCGGTGACGTTGAAGATCGACGTGAAGATGGCCATCGGATAGCAGTTCATGAGACCCACCTGCGGGTCGGCGTCCATCCCTGCCCGCCATGAACCGACCTTCGGGGGCTGCACCGCCATCGTGGGCGTGATCAGGACATCGAAGTCCCTGCCGAACGGGGCGATGAGGGGCCGAGCGAGCCGTTGCGTCGACCGAACCGACTCGGCGAACGCGAGTGAGTCAACCTTTCGCGCCTCCGCTCGCAGCGCGGCGTTGAGCGGTTCGATGGCGTCCCAGTCTTCGACCGGCGACCACGCGGACCCCGTGTTCCAGATCACGATGAAGCTCTCGACGAATTTGTCGGCGTCCGGCATGTCGAGTGCGACCTCGACCACCTCGTGCCCGATTGATTCCAACGCGTGTGCCGTCGCCCGCACCGCGGCCGCGCAGTCGGGGTCGACGGGGAGTCCCAGAGGTGCCTCGATGGTGAAGCCGACGCGAAGACGCGGCGGCTCGGTTGCGGCCAAGGACGTGTATGGCTGTGGCGGCTGCGGTGCCGAGAAGAACACCAGCGGGTCGACCACCCCGAGGATGTCGAGCAGCGCGGCGGTGTCGGCCACGGTGTGGGACAGCACGCCTTCGGACACGAAACCTTCGAGCTCGACGAACTCGTTGGGCACGCGCCCCCGACCCGCCTTCAGGCCGACGAGGCCGCAGCACGAGGCCGGGATGCGGATCGATCCGCCGCCGTCGCTCGCGTGCGCGATCGGTGCCATGCCCGCCGCCACCGCCGCGCCCGCACCACCACTCGACCCGCCCGGCGTGTGCTCGGGGTTCCACGGGTTGCGGGTGATGCCGTGGGCGTCGCTCTCGGTGAAGCAAATCGTTCCGAACTCCGGCGAATTCGTCATCCCCAGGAGCACGAAGCCGGCGTCGACGAACCGATCGACGATCGGGTCGGACTCGGTGCGGGGTGCGCGCGTCGCGCCCCGCGAGCCGTAGGTGCACGGCCAACCCTCGACCGGGTTCAGGTTCTTGATCGGCAGCGGCACCCCATGGAACGGCGGAAGCTCGTCCGCCGGTGTAGTGACCACCGCGTCGGCGGCCCGCTTCGCCGCGCCTCGTACCTCGTCGTCCGCGCGGTGAGAAAACGCATTGAGCGTCGGTTCGAGTTGCTCGATTCGATCGAGGTAGAGATCCGCGACCTCGACCGGGCTGATCTGCTTTGACTTGATTGCGGCGGCAATCTCGACGGCTGGTGTGAAGGCGTCCACGGCCCCTAGCATGCCTCTTTCCGATACAGCGCTCCGGCGCGATCTCTGAAGTAGGAGCTTCCGATGGCTGAGATCACTCTTCCGGCCCAAACCGGCCGCCCCACCGGCTCTCGCCCGAGCGGCCGGCTGCGGGCCGAGGGCAAAGTTCCCGCAACTGTCTACGGCCTGGGCGGCAACGCCGTGTCGGTCAGCGTGGGCTGGCGCGACCTGCGTCACGCGCTCACAACCGAAGCCGGCATGAACGCGCTGATCAACCTCGAGATCGACGGCCACGAGAGTGAGCTGACGATCGTCAAGGAGCTGCAGCGTCATCCGATCAAGCGCAGCGTTCTTCACATCGACTTCCTGCGCGTCAGTCGCGACGTCGCCATCGAGGTCGAGGTGCCGATCGTGCTCGTCGGCGAACCCGTCGAGCTGGCCCGTGAAGGCGGAATCGTCGACCAGTCGATGTTCCACCTCACCGTCAGCGCCAAGCCCGGCTCGATCCCCAACGAGCTCACCGTCGACATCAGTGGACTCACCATCGGCGATGCCGTGCGCGTCGGCGATCTGACGTTGCCGGAAGGCGTCGAGACCGACGTCGACGCGGAAGAGCCCATCGTCATCGGTCAAGCGCCCCAAGCCGAAGAGCTGCCCGAGCCCGTGGAAGGCGAAGAGGGCGAAGCGGTCGAGGGCGAGGCCGCCGAGGGAGAAACGCCAGACGCGGCACCGTCCGAGGGCGGCGGCGAGGAGTAGACGCTGCCGGCCGATCATCTCGTCGTCGGCCTTGGCAACCCCGGCGCCGAATACGAGCGCAGCCGCCACAACTGTGGGGCCGAGACCGTCGCGCTGCTCGCCCAGCGACACGGCGGAGCGCTCAAGCGCGACCGAGCTCGTGCGCTCGCCGGCGAGGTGACGATCGCCGGCAAGCGCGTCGCGCTCGCGTGGCCGCAGACGTACTACAACGACTCGGGGATCGCGGTGGCGACATTGGCCCGGCGGTACGACCTCCTCGACGACGTCGACCGCATCGTCGTCGTGCACGACGAGCTCGACCTACCTCCGGGGCGCCTCAAGGTGAAGGTGGGCGGCGGGCTTGCTGGCAACAACGGGCTGCGCTCGATCAAGGCGCATCTCCACTCCGACGGGTTCGTCCGCGTGCGAATCGGCGTCGGCAAACCGCCGGGCCGTGAGGAAGGGGCGAATCACGTCCTGCGCCGACCGGGCAAGAGCGAGCGGACCGAGCTCGACGTCGCGATCGAGCAGGCCGCGGACGCAGTCGAGATGATCGTTCGCGAGGGAGTCGAGGCCGCGATGGGCGTCTACAACCAAGTCACCCCTGAGGATTAGGGACCGGGCCCGCCGATCCGCAGAGCGCGGTGACTCCGTCGTTGTGTGAGGCAGGCAGCGATGGCGGCGTGAGGAACGCAGGGTCGTGATCGAAATCGAGGGAGTCGAGCAAGTCGTCGGCGTTGGCGTCGCGGGCGGTGAGTGCCGGCAGGTTGAATTTGCGTTCGACGAGCTTGAGGATCGACGTGTGGTCGTGCACGACGTGTGACACGTAGTCGCGCTTGGCCCACGGCGAGACGATGGCCGCCGGGACACGGAAGCCGTACCGCGCGTAGTCACCGGGTGGATCACCCGGTGCGGTCAACGGAGCAATGGCGTCCGGGGGGAGCGCGGGTGGGGGTGCTACGTGGTCGTAGTAGCCGCCGTGCTCGTCGTAGCACCACACGAGCAACGTCTTGCTCCAGCCGGGCCCATGCATCGCGGCATCGATGACCTTGGACACGAACGCTTCGCCAAGGGTGATGTCCTCGCTGTTCTCTTCGCTCGTGCGCTCGTAGTCGGGCTCGACGAGACAGAAGGCGGGGAGCGTTCCGGCCGCGGCGTCCGTGAAGTACTGATCGATCTTCGCGATCTTGTCCAGGTTCGCGTTGAGCACCGGCAGGAACAGGCCAACCGTCGGCAGATTCGTGTAGTAGTCCCGCCATGAGATGGTGTGCTTGTTCAGCTGCTCCATGATCGTTCCGCCCGCCGGCCGCGGACCGTTGACCACGAAGTCGAAGTTGTTGTTGATCGAGCCGAACGCGGTCGCGGCCAACAGAAAGCGACGGTTCGGAAACGTCTGAAAAAGGCACGACCCGAACCAGCGATCGCACACCGGAAACGTGTTCGCCAGCGCGTAATAGAAGGGAAGGTCATCGCCGGTCCAGTAGCCCATCGCGACCGGCCCACTGTCGCTCTGCACGAAGCCGGTCATCGCGCCCTCCGAGTACTGCTGGCGGCCGTTCGGCCACGCGGTGGCGGGCTTCTTCGGTAACTGGCACGTGTTCGCCATGTGAAACGCACGCAACTGCTGGCCGTTGGCGTCGGGATTCGCGTTCGTGGGCTTGCCATCCGGACCGAGCGTGAACCCATCGCCTCGGCCGAGCATCCCGAAGTAGTTGTCGTAGCTGTGGTTCTCCATCATCACGACGATGATGTGCTCGATCTGGGGGAGCGTGTCCGTGCCCTCCGGTTTCGAGGGATCGGGACGATCGCCAGCGGCGCGCAGCACCGTCGTGGTCGTCGGCGCGATCGACGACGACGGGCCGCCGTTGCGCTTGCCGTTCGATGAGCAACTC
>JBEEGD010000460.1:0-2730 GCA_041166685.1 Acidimicrobiaceae bacterium
CGAGGGGCAGCTGCCCAACGGGGTGAAGATCGCCGTCCAGCAGGAGCCCAGGGGCACGGCCGATGCCGTGCTCTCGGCGGCCGAGCATTTCGGCGACGGCCCCGTGGTCGTCCTCTCCGGCGACGTGCCGCTGATCACCGCCGAGGCGATCGCGGAGCTCATCGCCGCCCACGAGGCCGCGGGCGCCGCGGCGATGATGATGACGATGGTGCTCGACGACCCGGCCGAGTTGGGGCGCGTGATCCGCGGGCCCGACGGGGGCGTCGAGCGGGTGGTGGAGGCCAAGGCGAGCGGCAGTGACGCCACGCCCGAGCAGCTGGCCATCAAGGAGGTCAACACCGGGATCTACGTGTTCGACGGTGCACTGCTGCAGGAGGCGCTCGAGCGTGTGCCCACCGACAACGCGCAGGGCGAGGCCTATCTCCCCGATGCACTCGTCGTCCTGCGCGAGGACGGCAGGACGATCGCCGCACACGTCGTCGACGACCCCACCGTCACGCTCGGCGTCAACGACCATGTCGACCTCGCCGCCGTTCGCGCCGTCGCCCAGCGGCGCATCAACGAGCGGCACATGCGCGAGGGAGTGGCGATCGTCGATCCCGCGGCGACCTGGATCGACGTCGGCGTGACCATCGGGCAGGACACGCGCGTCGAACCCGCCTGCACGGTCAAGGGGGACACGGCGATCGGCGCCGGATGCACGATCCGCGCCGCCTACATCGACAGCGCGACGGTCGAGGATGGCGTGACCATCGGCCCGTTCGCCTACCTGCGCCCCGGAACGCGCATCCGCCAGGGCGCCAAGGTCGGCACGTTCGTCGAGGTCAAGAACTCCGACATCGGTGCGGGAACGAAGATCCCGCACCTCTCCTACATCGGCGACGCGGATGTCGGAGAGAACGCCAACCTCGCCGCCGCGACCATCACCGCCAACTACGACTTCGCCAAGAAGAACCGCACCACGATCGGGGACCGGGTCCGCACGAGCGTCGACACCACGCTGGTCGCGCCGGTGATCCTCGGCGACGACTCCTACACCGGCGCGGGAAGCGTCATCACCGAGGACGTCCCCGCGGGCGGCCTCGGCATCGCCCGGGAGCGCCAGCGCAACATCGAGGACTATGCTGGGCGCCGCAAGGAACGCCGCGCGTGAGCTTGCTGTCCCCCACCGGAACTACTGTTGCGCCTGAGATGAGCGCCGCTGCTGAGCCGACGCCGGCCACCAGCCTTCCGATCGGCTACGAGAAGCGGATGATGCTCTTCTCCGGGCGTGCGAACCCGGAGCTCGCGGCCAACATCGCCGACAAGCTCGGCGTCGATCTGGGTCAGATCACACTGCGGACGTTCTCCAACGGCGAGGTCTACTGCCGCTTCGAGGAGTCGATCCGCGGCGCCGATGTCTTCCTCATCCAGCCGACGTGCGGCAACCCGGTCACCGGCGTCAGCGCGAACGACAGCCTCTTCGAGCTCCTGGCGATGATCGACGCCGCGGTCGGTGCCTCCGCCCACCGCGTGATCGCGGTCACGCCATGGTTCGGCTACAGCCGCCAGGACAAGAAGTCCGCCCCCCGCGAGCCGATCAGCGCACGGCTGGTCGCCCGCTGTCTCGAGGCCGCCGGCGCCGACCGCGTCCTGACGATGGACCTCCACGCCGGCCAGGTGCAGGGGTTCTTCAACATCCCGGTCGATCACATGACCGCGCTGATGATGCTCACCCAGTACTTCCAGGACCTGGGCCTGAGCGACCTCGTCGTCGTCGCGCCGGACGCCGGCCGCGTCAAGCTGAACAAGAAGTTCGCCTCGAAGCTGGGTGCCGAGCTCGCCATCCTCGACAAGGAGCGCCCCGCCCAGCAGGTCGCCGAGATCGGCTACGTCATCGGCGACGTCAAGGGCAAGACCGCGATCATCGTCGACGACATGATCGACACGGCCGGCACGCTGACCGCCGCCGGGCAGACGGTGCTCGACGAGGGCGCATCGCGCGTCTACGCGGCCGCCACGCACGCGGTCTTCAGCGGCAACGCCTTCGAGAACCTCGCCAAGTCGAACTTCGAGCAGATCGTCGTCACGGACACGATCCCCACGCGCCCCGGCGCGCCCGAGAACGTCCGCGTGCTCCCGTGCGCCGACCTGCTGACCGACTCGATCCGCCGCATCTTCACCGACGACTCGGTGTCCGAGGTCTTCGGCGGCGAGAACCAGCTGTTCTAGCCAGCCCGGGCTCGGCACCGAATCCGTAGTTGCCACGGTCTAACGCGAGGCCTGCGGTGCCGATGCTGATCAGATGCCGTACACCTTCCAGCTCACCCCTGCACAGGCGAGATTTGCTGACGCTCACGAGTCCTACGAACATCTGCGGGCGGCTCATGGCGGCGTCTTCATCTACCGCGAGCAGGGAATGCGCACCGAGCGTTGGCTCGTCGCGCCCGACGGCACCGAACTCGACTGTGCGCGCATGCACCGCACTCCCGCAGAGTTTCGCTAGCCGTTTCGCTACACCCTCCTAGCAGCGTGCCAGTTCGTATGCGTGATCGAATGAAGCAGCCTCCCGCGCTTAGGGTCGTCGGCGCCGCAACGGCGGCTTGAAGCTCGTTCGCGCCGACATGTACTTCGACGCGAACACCGCGACCCGCCTATTCGGAGCGCTCCGATTCGCCCGCGAGCGCGGCGGTGCCGCAACTTCCCTGACGGCCGCGAGCGTCGGCGTCGGCGCGGTCGAGTTGCTGGCCA
>JBEEGD010000461.1:0-7170 GCA_041166685.1 Acidimicrobiaceae bacterium
CATCCGCTGGAACCGGGGCAACTGCAACTCGATGAAGTCGGGGTGGTCGATGAGGTCCTTCATGAGCGGGCGTTGGCTGGTGTCGCCGAACCCGGTCATCCGGTGCTGGACGTAGGTGAAGAAGCTCTCTCGAGCCTGTTCGCCGTCGTTGCCGATGTCGATGCCGGCGGCGTGCTGAGCGGCGATCACGTCGGCCGTTGCTCGCTCGACGGCTGACTGGAACGCGCCGGCGTCCACCGGTTCGCCTCGGCTGCGCTGGCCGTGCATCTCGGCCAGTGCCCGGGGCCTGGGCAGGCTCCCCGCGTGGGTGGTCAGAATTCGGGAGTCGCTCGTTTCCACCACGCGATGATGCACCGATGGGGGTGACCGATGGTGAGTGAAGGCGACGTCCGGAGGCTCGCGCTCTCGCTCCCGGCGACCACCGAGAAACCGTCGTACGGCACGCCGGGCTTTCGCGTGAAGGACAAGCTGTTCGCCCGCATCCGCGAGGAAGGCGATGTGCTGGTGGTCTGGGTCAACGACCTCGGGGAGAAGGAGGCGCTCATCGCCGCCGAACCCAAGAAGTTCTTCACCACGCCGCACTACGACGGGCACCCCACCGTGCTCGTGCGGTTTCGCGCCGTCGGAGTGAAGGAGTTGACGGAGCTGCTCACGGAGTCGTGGAGGATCCGTGCACCAAAGGGACTAGTTACCGCCTTTGATGAGGGAAAGGCGTGACCTGCCCGATTTGTTCAACTAAACGCGCCGATGTGCCGATGCTTCTCCAATAGCGGTGGGGCGACGGGAGTTGAGCGTGGACATTCACTACGGGCGGACAGAGTCGAGCGGGCGATTGTCCTCGTTCATCGCAGGGGCCCGCGAGTGGCTCCCTCGAGGTAGCACCCTCGCGGATGAGGTGTGGGCGAGACGGCACCGCGGCATCCTCACGACGCTCTGGCTGCACATCCCGCTGATCCTCGTGATCGGCATCGGCAACGGCCTTGGTGTGCTGCACGTCGCGCTCGAGGCCTCCGTCATCGGGATCTTCGCCGGCGGCGCGACCCTCCTGCGCAAGCATCGGCGCGAGAGCACCATCGCCACTGCGATGGGCCTGCTCACCTGTTCCGCAGTTCTCGTGCATCTCACCGACGGCCTCATCGAGATGCACTTCCATTACTTCGTGATGGTCGGTGTCATCACGCTCTATCAAGACTGGTGGCCGTTCCTCGTGGCCATCGGCTACGTGGTGTTCCAACACGGAGCTGCCGGCGCGATCGCGCCGCAGTCCGTCTACAACCACAAATCGGCCATCGATCACCCGTGGGAGTGGGCCGGAATCCACGGCGTGTTCGTCCTCGGAATGAGCGTCGCCGGAATTCTGTCGTGGAAGCTGAACGAGCGACAGCTCGAGGCCACCACTGACCGCGAAGAAAAGCTCTCCGAGGCTCAAGCGGTGGCTCGCCTGGGCAACTGGGACTGGGACATCGCGACGCGAGACGCGACATGGTCGGCCGAGCTGTACCGGTTGTTCGATCTCGATCCCTTGACGGTGGCGCCATCCTTCGAGGCATTCCTCGAGCGGGTGCATCCCGAGGATCGCGAGTTGGTCCAGGCCGACCTGCGGCGAGCCGTGTCAGAGGGCGTCGAGCACGCGACCGACTATCGCGTCGTGCTTGGTGACGGCGAAGTGCGCTGGCTGCATGGTCGCGGCCGCGTGACGGAGCGGTCGAAGATCGGCCTACCGATCACGGTCTCGGGCACCGCCCAGGACATCACCGAACGCAAGCGGGCCGACACGGATCTACGCACCACCCTGTCGTTGCTGAACGCAACGCTCGACGCGACAGCTGACGGCATCCTCGTCGTCGACCTCGAGGGTCACATCGCCAGCTTCAACGAGCGCTTTGTCGAAATGTGGCAGCTCCCGCAACCAGTCTTGGATGCACGCGACGACAGCGTCGCGCTGAGCTACGTGCTCGGCCAGCTCGTTGACCCCGACAGCTTCGCGACGAAGGTTCGCGAGCTCTACTCCCAGCCCACAGCCGAGAGCCGTGACTTGATCGAGTTCAAGGATGGTCGCGTCGTCGAGCGCTACTCAAAGCCACAACGGGTGTCCGGTGAGGTCGTCGGGCGAGTGTGGAGCTTCCGCGACATCACGGAGACGAAGCGGCTCGAAGCCGAACTCGCGCACCAGGCGTTTCACGATTCGTTGACGAACCTGCCGAACCAGGCGCTGTTCCGCGATCGGGTCGACCACGCGCTGAGGCGCGCCGCTCGCCAAGACTTGCGGATTGCCGTCCTGTTCCTCGATCTCGACAACTTCAAGACGGTCAACGACAGCCTCGGGCACACGGTTGGCGACCAGCTGCTGGTCGCGGTGACCGCGCGCCTCCAAGGTTGCCTGCGCCAAGGGGACACGGCGGCCCGGATGGGCGGCGACGAATTCGCGGTCCTCCTCGAAGACCTCCAGGACAAAGAGTCCGCAACCGTGATCGCCGAACGCATCATCGATGGTTTGCGCCGGCCGTTCTCCATCGTTGGCAAGGAGGTCTTCGTCGGAGCCAGTATCGGTGTCGCGTTCGATACTCCGAACGCCCGGACGGACCAACTCCTGCGCAACGCCGACCTCGCGATGTACACCGCCAAGGTTCGGGGCCGAGGGCGCTGGCAGGCCTTCGAGCCGGAGATGCACACCGCCGCAGTCGAGCGCCTCGAGGTGGAGGCCGACCTCCGCCGTGCCTGCGAGCGCGACGAGTTCGTTGTGCACTACCAACCGATCGTCGACGTGCGTACTGGTTGGATCGGCGGCGTCGAAGCACTGGTCCGCTGGCAGCACCCCACTCGAGGCCTATTGGCGCCGGGCACATTCATTCCGCTGGCAGAGGAGACCGGTCTGATCCGCGAGGTCGGCCGCAAGGTGTTGACAGAGGCGTGCGCTCAGGTGCGGCAGTGGCAGCTCGAGCTCAAGTCGGTGCCCCGCCTCGGTGTGAGCGTCAACCTGTCGCCTCGACAACTGACTGACCCGAACCTGCTGGCTGACGTGTCCACCGCGCTCGAGGCCGCGGGGCTTGCGGCCGAGAGCCTGACGCTCGAAATCACCGAGAGCGCCATGATGCACGACACCGAGACCGCTGTCGCCCGACTCGAGCAGTTGAAGCAGCTGGGTGTGCAATTGGCTGTCGACGACTTCGGCACTGGCTACTCGTCGCTGAGCTATCTCCAGCGCTTCCCGATCGACATCCTGAAGATCGACCGCTCATTCGTATCCGGTATCGACGGTGACGCCGAGGAGTCCGCGCTGGCTCGCGCCATCGTGCGGCTGGCGCAGACGCTGCAGCTCGATGCGGTCGCGGAAGGCGTCGAGACCGAGGGCCAACTCGATCGTCTACGGGACATGGGATGCCGGTGGGCGCAGGGGTACCACCTGGCCATGCCGCAGGATGCCGCGTCGCTGAGCGAGATGTTGCGGGTCGCCGCGGGGAAGCCCAGCGCGGCATAGTTTCGGCCCGCCCGGCCGTGCAAGGCTCTGGGAATGACGACCTGGACGGCCGACGACATCCCCGATCAGACCGGACGCACGGTGCTGATCACCGGAGCCAACAGCGGACTTGGGCTGCGGTCAGCCGAAGCCATGGCGAGGGCGGGGGCGCGGGTGTTGCTTGCGTGCCGTAACCCCGCGAAAGCGGCCGCGGCACTCGAGGCCGTCGAGGCGTGCGCAACCTTGGCGCCGCCGTCCGTCATCTCGCTCGACCTCGCCGACCTCTCCTCCGTCGAGTCAGCCGCAGACGAGGTCGCGTCGCGGGTCGATCATCTCGACGTGCTGATGAACAACGCGGGCGTCATGGCCATCCCGTTGCGCCGCACGGCCGACGATTTCGAGATGCAGTTCGGCACCAACCACCTCGGACACTTCGCGTTGACCGGGCGCCTGCTGCCGCTGCTGCTCGCCGCGGATCAGCCGCGCGTCGTCAGCACATCCTCGCAGGCCCACCGCATCGGCAAGATGCGCTGGGACGATCTGCACTGGCGGAAGCGCTATTCGAAGTGGATGGCATACGGACAATCGAAGCTGGCGAACCTGCTGTTCACGTCAGAGCTCGATCGCCGGGCTTCGGCCGAGGGCTCGGCGCTCGTGGCCGCGGCCGCGCACCCTGGATATGCGTCGACGCACTTGCAAGCCGCGGGACCGGAGATGGCTGGCAACGCGTTGATGGAGCGGGTCATGGAGTTCGGCAACGGGTTGGTCGCACAGTCGGACGCACAGGGTGCGCTTCCGCAGCTCTATGCGGCGACGATGCCCGAAGTGCGTGGCGGGGAGTACCTCGGGCCGAACGGGCCGTTCGAGATACGCGGCTCGCCCAAGAAGGTCCGGGCCAGCGGAGCCGCACGCGACCGCAATGCGGCGCAACGCCTGTGGATGATCTCCGAGCGGGAGACCGGCGTGACCTACAGCTGGAAGCCCGCCTCCTAGCTGCTACCGCACGATCGACTTGATGCGGCCCATGACGTCGTTGTCGAGTTTCGGGAGCACCTCGAGGGCACCCATGTTCTCGCGCACCTGATCGGGTGAGCTCGCTCCCGTGATCACGGTCGAGACATGGGGGTTCTTCGCGCACCACGCGATCGACAGTTGCGAGAGCGAGCAGTCGAGCTCGTCGGCGATCTCCTTCAACTTGCGGACCTTCGCGTTGCGCTCGGGATCGGTGAGATAGTCCTTCAGCCACTCGTACCCGGGCAGGGTGGCGCGACTGCCGTCGGGGATACCGTCGAGGTACTTGCCCGTGAGCAGGCCCGAAGCCAGCGGGCTCCAGGTCGTGAGTCCGAGCTTGATGTCGTCGTACAGCCGGGCGTACTCGCGCTCGACCCTGCGGCGTTCGAACAGGTTGTACTGCGGCTGCTCCATCACTGGCTTGTGCAAGTGGTGGCGCTCGGCCACCTCCCACGCCGCGCGGATCTCGTCGGCACTCCACTCGGACGTGCCCCAGTAGTGCGCCTTGCCTGCGCCGATGATCTCCGACAGCGCCCACACCGTCTCTTCGATCGGCGTGTTCGGATCGGGCCGATGGCAGAACAGAAGGTCGACGAAGTCCAAGCCGAACCGTTCGAGCGAGCCATCAATCGCATGCATGAGGTACTTGCGATTGAGGGTGTTGCTCGTGTTCACGCCGGGCGTCAGTCCCCAGAACACCTTCGTCGAAACGACGTAGGTCTCGCGTTTCCAACCGAGCTGGGCGATGGCTTGGCCCATGATCCGCTCTGACTCGCCCCCGCCGTACGCCTCGGCGTTGTCGAAGAAGTTCACGCCGGCGTCCCACGCGGCGGCGAGGCAGTCACGAGCGAGGGAGGTGTCGAGCTGGATCCCGAACGTCACCCATGAACCGAACGAGAGCACACTCACCCTCAGGCCCGATGGGCCGAGCCTTCGATATTCCATCTCCATCTGGGCACCCTACCCACCTCACACCGCTGCACTCCCGAGCCGATGGAGGGCTGAATGTTGGAGTTTCGACTCATCCTCGTCATCGGGTGGCTCGTCATCCTGGGGATCGGCGGCATCCTCGCGACCCTGCGCGCCAAGCGGGACCAGCAGATTCCCGGCATCGCCGCCCGCGCCGGGCTCCAGTACTCCGACAGTGATCCCTTCGACTGCACGAGGGTGAAGTTCGTCCTGTTCTCTCGGGGGGACGGACGCAGTGCCGAGCACGTGATGTGGCGCGAGGCAGACGACGGCCATGTGTACCGCGTGTTCGACTTCGAGTACTACGACGAGTACAAGGGCGAGGGCGGCCGGATCGAGAAGATCTCTCACCGCTCGTCGTGCGCGATGGCGTTGGTCGGGTCGGCGTGGCCGGACATCCAGATCGTGCGTGAAGGCGCCTTCGACAAGGTGCTCAACGCGGTCAGCGGTGGGGACATCGACTTCGAGTCTGAGGAGTTCAACCGCCTCTTCTCCGTGCGGTGCCGTGACCGACGGTTCGCGAGCGCGCTGATCGACGCGCAGCTCCTCGAGTTCCTGCTTTCAACCAAGGGCGAGCTCAACTTCGAGCTGAAGGGCCGCTGGCTCCTTGTGTGGACTGCGCCCGTCAGCCCAAAGCTGATGCCTGGCCTGCTGCGCGTCGCGGAGCAGTTCGTGGCCCACATTCCGAAGGTGGTGTGGGAGCTGTACCCGTCCAACTTCGTGGACGCCGACCTGACGCCACTGGCCCCCGGGGACGACCCGCTCACGCGCCTGCAGAGTGAGCTGTCGCTCACCCGCGTGCACGACGACCTCGATCCGTTCGCGGAGATGGCGCAGAGCCCGTACGAAGCGCTCGAGCGCCATGACGGCGTGGATTACGACCTCGACGGCCACGTGCTACCGAAGGCCAAGGAAGATCCCTGGGGTACGGGCCGCGCGCCAAACTCGTGACCATGGAAGAACTCGATGCCGAGCAGGTCCGGGTGCTCGGTTGCCTGCTCGAGAAAGAGCGCACCGTTCCCGACTCGTATCCGATGACGCTGAACAGTCTCGTGACGGCGTGCAATCAGAGCACGAACCGAACGCCGGTCGTGTCCTACGACGGCGGCACTGTGCAACGGACGCTCGACGATCTGAAGGATCGCGGCCTCGTCCGATTCGTGCACCCCTCACACGGGGAACGCACCACCAAGTTTCGGCAGGTGATCGACGAGCGCCTCGCACTGCTGCCGACCGAGGCCGCGGTGCTCTCGGCACTGTTCGTGCGCGGGCCGCAGACCGTCAACGAGATCCGCACGCGAACCGATCGACTCCACGCGTTCGACAGCCCCGAGGAGGTGGTCGCGACCCTTCGAGGCCTCGCCGAGCGCGACGAGCCGCTCGCCCGGGCCCTCGAGCGCCAGCCCGGCGAGCGCGAGGGCCGCTGGACGCACACGTTCGCGCAGGCCGACCTTGCGTCTGCAGTCGTGGCTCCCGCGGCTCCGTCTCCATCACGAAGCGCGCTGGAGGACCGCATGGCGGCGCTCGAAGCGAAGGTCGAGCATCTGTACTCCGTCCTGGGAGAGCAACCGCCTACCCTCTGACCATGTTCGAGTGGTCAGAAGAGCAGCGGATGATCCGCGACGCGGTCCGGCAGTTCATCCAGGCGGAGATCGCCCCGAAGCGCGAGGAGCTCGAGTTCGGCGACCTGCCGCCCTACGAGATCCTTCGGAAGCTGTGGAAGACGTTCGGCA
>JBEEGD010000462.1:0-4611 GCA_041166685.1 Acidimicrobiaceae bacterium
AGGCTTTACACGGCGGTCGAATGCCAACACCGGCGGAACTGCTGGCAACCGACGCCGAGAAATTGCGCGGCGTCGGGATGTCGCGCGCCAAGGCGGCGTACCTACGCGATGTCGCCGCACGGCTCGAGGACGGGCGCTTGGATCTCGATCGCCTGCGCACCATCGACGACGACGCCGCCCGGGCTGAACTCATGCAGGTGAAGGGCGTCGGCCGGTTCACCGCGGACGGAGTGCTGATGCTCGCGCTGCGCCGACGCGACGTGTGGCCAGCCGCGGACCTCGCGTTCCGCCGCGCAGTGGAACAGATCTGGGGGGCTCGCTTCGCCGGCGTCAGCCGACCGGGTCGACGCGCTCGGGGAGCGTTTCCGGCCATGGCGAACCCTGGCCAGCGCGTACCTCTACTCCGCGGTCGAGACCTAAGCCCGGAAATAGATGACTCGTGCGTGCGATGTACGACCCGGCGGCTCCGCGGAAGCTTGCTCCGCTCGTCCAGCAAGCGATCAAGGAGCCAGCCGTGTTCGATCACATCACCCTTCGAGTCGCCGATCTGCCCTCTGCCAGTCGTGCGTTCGAGGCAGTGCTCGATGAGCTTGCGATTGAGCAGACGTTGAGTACCGCGGCCTTCGCCGTCTGGGGGGACTTCGCTCTCACGCAGACCGACGATGAGCATCCGATCGCTCGGCGTGTCCATGTCGCGTTCATCGCACCGACGCCGGCGCACGTCGATGGCTTTTCGCGCGCGGGCATCGAGGCGGGCTTTGCCGAGGACGGGCAACCCGGGCCCAGTGTCAACTACGCCGACGGTTACTACTCGGCGCATCTGAAGGACGCCGCCGGCAACAACTTCGAAGCGGTGTACCACGACGACGACCGGCCGACCGGCAACGTCGCCCACGTCGCCATCCGAGTTGACGATGTCGATGCGTCGGCTGCCTTTTACGCGACGATCGGCCCGGCTACAGGACTCACGCTCCGCAGCCAAGCTCCGGATCTCGCGGTATTCGTGGTGGGCGCGTCGGAAGGTTCGTTCTCCTTGGTCACGGGAGAGCCGAGCGAGAACATGCACATCGCGTTCTCCGGCGAGGACGACGACGTGCGCCGCTTCCACGCAGACGCGACTGCTGCCGGATACCGCAGCAATGGCGAGCCCGGCGAGCGCCCGCGCTATCACGAGGGCTACTACTCCGCCTACGTGCTCGACCCCAGCGGCAACAATATCGAGGTCGTCAATCATCACCGCCAGCCAGGAACCGCTGCGGCTTGAAGCCGAACGGCGCCGCAGCTGATGCTTTTGTGCAGCCACAGCGCGTGCATCAAGATCCTCCAACTGCCTGATGCCGTGGACGGGTGCGAGGACTGCCTGGTTGTGGGCGAGCCGTGGCTTTACCTACGCATCTGTCTCGAGTGTGGCCACGTCGGCTGCTGCGATGACTCCCCGCACCGCCACGCCGCCGTGCACGCCAGCGCCAGTGGCCATCCGATCATCCGCTCTCTCGAGCCCATGGAGGAGTGGGCGTGGTGCTATGTCGATCAGATCGGAATGTTGACCCCGCAGGTGACGGGGTCGACGCGCATTCCGCGCTCCCCGCTGGCGGCGCCATGAGCCTTGGCGTATCCGCTCCGAGCGGGCCGTTCCGCGGACGCACCGCCTGGGCGCGCAATCTTGCGTCCCCTGTGCGCAACTTCCTGAGCGCCGAAGTCGCCGGCGCAGTTGTCCTGCTTTGCGCGGTGGTCGTCGCGCTGGTGTGGGCGAACTCGCCGTGGTCGAGTTCCTACGAATCGGTCTGGACGACCACACTCTCGGTCCGTCTCGGTGGCTCGGGCATTGCCCAGGACCTGCGTCACTGGATCAACGAGGGACTCATGACGTTCTTCTTCCTCGTCGTGGGACTCGAGGCCAGGCGCGAGCTCGACATTGGGCAGCTGCGCGAGCGAAGCCGACTGACCGTTCCCTTGGTGGCGGCGCTTGGCGGGATGGCGCTGCCGGTCCTGATCTACCTGTCATTCAATGCCGGCGGCAGTGGCTCCGACGGGTGGGGTGCCGCGATGTCGACTGACACTGCGTTCGCGCTCGGCGTCCTCGCACTGGTCGCGCCCGGGGGGACACGGTTGCGCGTTCGGCTGCTGACCGCCGCCGTATTCGACGACCTCGTCGCGCTCGGCGTGATCGCCGTCGTCTATACCGACCACCTCTCGGTTGCGCCGCTCCTCGTCGCGCTCGGCCTGCTCGCATTGCTCTTTGCGCTGCGCTACGTCGCAGATGCATGGGCGGGGCGAACCGCCCCGCTCCTCGGCATTGCTGTCTGGATCGCGCTTTACGAGTCGGGTATCGATCCGGTGATCACCGGGCTCGCGATCGGCCTGACCACGAGTGCCTATAACCCGATGCGCACGGAGCTCGAGCAGGCGACCGTGCTGGCACGCTCGTTCCGGGAGGAGCCGACGCCAGCACGTGCACGTTCGGCCCAGCGGGGCTTGGCGTCCGCGATCTCGCCCAACGAGCGGCTCCAGTATCGCCTGCACCCATGGACGAGTTTCGTGATCGTGCCGCTGTTCGCGCTCGCGAACGCCGGAATCCACTTGGACGGGAGCCTGCTCGGGGACGCGGTGCGCTCGCCGATCACGCTCGGGATCCTCTTCGGGTACGTGGTTGGGAAGCCGCTCGGCATCGTCGGCGCCGCATGGATCGCGTCCCGCTTGTGGCCCGATCGAATCCGCCTTGCTCTCAGCGTCCCGGTGATCGTCGGTGCCGGGACAGTCGCCGGCATCGGTTTCACGGTCTCGCTCCTGATCTCGAGCCTTGCGTTCCATGGGCGCGAGCTCGAAGAAGCGAAGCTGGGAGTGCTGGCGGCCGGCATCGTGGCGTTCTTCGCCGCGTGGATGGTCTTTCGCCTGATCGCTCGCCTACCAACTTCGCTGCGAGCCCGTCTGATCGGGCGCACGAGCGACGACATTCTCGACCTCTCCGACGATGTCGATCCGAGACGAGAGCACACGCGCGGCCCGGACGATGCACTGGTGACCTTGGTCGAGTACGGCGACTACGAGTGCCCGTATTGCGGACAGGCCGAAATGGTGATCCGTGAGCTGCTCGACGCCTTCGGCGACGACCTGCGCTATGTGTGGCGGCACCTCCCGCTGAACGACGTTCACCCCCAAGCGCAGATGGCCGCCGAGGCGGCCGAAGCCGCCGCGGCTCAGGGCGCGTTCTGGGAGATGCACGACCTTTTGCTCACGCACCAGGGCGAGCTGGCCGAGCGCGACCTCGAGCGCTACGCCGAGGAGGTCGGCTTGGATGCGAAGCGCTTCCGCGATGAGCTCGGGCGTCGAGAGTACGCCGAGCGGGTGGACGATGATGTCGAAACCGCTGACTCAAGCGGCGTGGCCGGGACACCGACGTTCTTTATCAACGGGCAACGCCATCAAGGCGCCTATGACATCGCGAGTCTCCGCAACGCCGTCACCGCCGCGCGGCGTCGTGCCGTGCTCCTCCGGGAAGCCGCTATCGGCTTCGCACCCTGACGTCGTTGAGTGCTGCGTCCGTGCGCTACCGGCTGCAGCAGATCGCCGCAAAGACCCGCCACGATCCGCGCACGTTCTCCGGCCTGGTCGACCTGATCTGTGTTCTCGAGATGGCCGGCGACGATCAGCAGTCCTGACCGTCGGCTTCGGGCTTGCATCCGACTGCGGACGCTCCCCGACCGGCGATGCTGGGAGGGGCCGGCCGGGGAGTAGACCGGGGGGTTCAGTTGACCGCGTCGACGGTGAGTCCGGCCTCGGCCGCCGTCTTGGTGAGCCTCGCGACGTCGGCCGGGTGGGAGACCATCGCCAGATGCCCTGAGGGAACTTCGGCGGTCGTGGCACCCATGCGGTTCGCGAACATGCGCTGAACGTCGGGTGGGAGCGCCTGATCGTCTTGGGCGACCAGATATCACGAGGGCAGCGATTTCCATGCTGGGACAGTCATCACTTCGCTGAAGCCGTTCACGGCCACGGGTTGCTGCGCGGCGTACAACGCTTTCGCCTTGATCGGGTCGACATCGGCTGCGAAGTGGTTGACGAAGTCGTCCTCCGACAGCCAGACGAGTCCTTCGTCGTCGACGATCTGGTGGGCCAGTGCCGGAGTCGGAGGTCCTTGCGCCAGCAGTGCCCCCAGCGACTCGCCCTCGTCGATTCCGAGGGCCGCGATGTAGACCAGGCCGACGATGTTCGGTGCATCGGCGCCGAGCGCCGTCATCACCTGGCCGCCGTAGGAGTGGCCGACGACGACGCTCGGTCCGTCCTGGAGTGCCGGCACATGGCGAAGCCTTGCGACATCGTCAGCGAGCGACGTGAGGGGAAACTGAGGTGCCGTGACGTGATCGCACGATCTAGCGACGCGCGATCCGGACCGACGTCGAGGCATCAACAGCGTTCTACTCGACGATCGGCTCCGCGGCCGGACTGACGATCTCCATTTGCGCTGGTCTAAGACATCACGCGTTCGTGCGATGCGCTGTGGAGCCTTCGCCCCCATCGTGCGGTGCACGCGGTTCGGCTGAGACGGTAACCCCCGCGGCGCAGATCGGCCATCGGGGATTTCCCGCAGGCAGGACAGCGAGAGGGACAACC
>JBEEGD010000463.1:0-2934 GCA_041166685.1 Acidimicrobiaceae bacterium
CCGTGGCCGTAGAGCGGGGCCGTGTCGAACAGCCGCACGCCCGCCTCGTACGCAGCGTGGACGGTTGCGTGTGCCTCGTCGTCGGTGACCGGCTCGTACAGGTTGCCGATCGGCGCGCACCCGAGACCGAGCTCGGTCATGCCGTGAGGGCAGACTCTGCCGCGTGCTGAATGCTCGCGACGGCGGCCGCGGGGGAAAGCTCGCCGCGCAACGCATCGTGGATCGCGCCCCAACCTGCGTCCTCGACCTCCGGGAACCGAACAAGTGGGGGATACGTGATCATCCCGTGCTCGATCGTCTCGCGGGTGATCCCGAGCCGGGCCGCGTCAGTGGCGTCCACGGGTACGACCGCGGCGAGTACATCGCGGCGCGCGGGCACGCCTCCGGCCGCCGCCTCTCGTTCATGCAGCTCGGCCGAGCAGAGGCGCGTCACGAGTTCGACTGCGCCCTCGAGGTCGCCGCACGTTGTGGGAATCGCCCATCCGTGACATCCCGAATACGACACCCGCGCCACGGATCCCGAGAAGTACGGCGCGGGACGGAGGACGTCGTACACGGTCGACGCTCGGATTGGTCCGTACGCGCCGGGCCACGCCGCGGCGCAGTCGACGCGCCCGTCGAGCAAAGCGGCGTCGACGTCGTCGTAGTGCCAGTCGGGGAGGTCGGACGGGCCGCGCGCGGCCAACTCGCACAACAGGGAGACCGCTGCCTCTGGTTCCGGTCCTGTCATCGTCGGATTGCCGTCATGGTCGAACAGCGCACCGCCGCTGCCGACGACGAGTTCGAAGAACAGGCCGAACAGTCCGGACTCGCGACCGGTGAAGCCGAATATCGCCGAGCTGGCCGCGAGAGCGGCCCAGCTGTCGAGAGGAGCCTCGAGGCGGTCAGCGCGCCACCAGAGTGTGCGGACGTCGATGTTGCGCGGTGCGCAGAGCAACGCCCCGCGAAATCGACACAACTCGACCGCCCGCGGTGCGAGCGCCGACATGACTTCGGAGTCGAGCAGTGGGTCGAGCGGCTGGAGCCAGCCGGCCTGGCTGGGCGCGTACTTGCCGTGCGTCGACAGCACGTCGATGCGCTCTCCTGCCGCGAGCAGCTCCGCGACGCGGCGGTTGAGCGTTGGGTGATCGGCGTGTACTACGACGTCGATGTCGTCGATGAACGGCTCGTACAAGGAGTTGTACATGGGACCGCCGACGAGTGCGACTCGAAGACGATCAGCCATCGCGTCGAGCGCGCCACACGTCGCCGTCGGGGAACCGATGGGCGGCAATCGAGGCCGGCTTCATCTCCAGCCCGAACCCGGCCGCCAGTGGAGCGTGATAGCGAGCGCCGCTCACGCGCAATGGCTCGACGAAGTGTTCATGAAGATGGCCGGCGTACTCGATCATCCGGTCGTCGCATCGACCCGATACGCGCAACAGGTCGAACATCGAGAAGTGCTGCACGTGCTGGCAGAGCCCGATGCCACCCGCGTGCGGGCACACGGGAACACCGTGCTTGGCCGCCATCAGCAGCACCGCGAGCACTTCGTTGACGCCGCCGAGCCGGCAGCCGTCGATCTGCGCAATGTCGATCGCGTCGGCCTGGAAGAACTGCTTGAACATCACCCGGTTGTGGCAGTGCTCGCCGGTGGCCACCCGAACCGGTCGCACCGCCTTGGCAATGCGCGCGTGCCCGAGGATGTCATCCGGACTCGTCGGCTCCTCGATCCACCACGGTTCGGCGTCCGCCAGCGCGTTCACCCACTCGATGGCTTGGCCGACGTCCCACACCTGATTGGCATCGATGAGCAGGCGACGATCCGGCCCGAGCTCCTCGCGCAGGATGCGCGTGCGCCGCACGTCGTCGTCGAGGTCACGCCCGACTTTGATCTTCAGATCGTTCCAGCCCTCGGCCAGCGCCTCGCGGCAACGCGACCGTAGGAGGTCGTCCGGATAGCCCAACCATCCCGCCGAGGTGATGTACGCCGGATAGCCGTCGTCAAGGAGTTGCTGCTCGCGTTGAGGTCGGCCGGGCTCGGCCGCGCGCAGCAGAGCAAGAGCTTCATCAGGTGTCAGCGCATCGGTGATGTGACGGAAGTCGATCGAGGCGACGATGCGTTCCGCTGGCAGATCGGCGAGATAGCGCCACAGCGGACTACCGGCGCGGCGAGCGAACAGATCCCACACCGCATTGACGACCGCCGCAGTTCCGAGATGGACCACGCCCTTCTCGGGACCGACCCACCGCAACTGGCTGTCGCCGGCGAGGTCGCGCCAGAAGGCACCCGGATCGGCCTCGAGCGCGTCGAGCTCTCGACCGACGACGTGATCGCGGAACGCTTCGATCGCCGCACAACACAGTTCGTTGCCGCGGCCGATGGTGAATGTCATGCCATGGCCCGTGAGATCGGGGTCGTCGGTGTGCAGCTCGACGTACGCCGCGGAGTAATCCGGGTCGGGGTTCATGGCGTCCGACCCGTCCAGCAGGTCGGACGTCGGGAAGCGAAGGTCGTGCACGGCCACGTCGGTAATTCGGATTGTCATCGAACGATGCGGACCCCAGTGATGCCGCCGTCGAGCAGCAGGTCCTGTCCCGTGGTGAACGTGGTGTCCGCCGCGAGAAACGCGACCGCTTTGGCCACCTCTTCCGGCGCGACCAGCCTTCCGAGCGGTTGACGACGGTCGAGCGCCGACCGCGTCGCGGTGGGATCGTCACTGTTGTCGATGAGTCGACGGACCCACGGTCCATCGACCGTTCCGGGCGACACGCAGTTCACCCTTATGCCGTACTCGGCTTCGTCCGCCGCCATCGCGCGCGTCAAGCCCAGCACCGCGCCTTTGGATGCGGAGTACACGGCGCGCTCGACGAGGCCGACATCCGCCGCAACGGAGCAAGTGTTCACGATGGCGCCGCGGCCGGCTCGCCGCATCGCCGGGACGACCGCCGCCG
>JBEEGD010000464.1:0-9444 GCA_041166685.1 Acidimicrobiaceae bacterium
GCCTGGGGTGTGCACGGCCCGCAGCCGGAACTCGGTGGCCTCGATACGGAAGCCGTCACCGATCGCCGTGTCGACCTCGAGCCCGTCGCGCGACTCGAACGCCAGCACCTCGGCGCCCGTGCGCTCCTTCAACGCGGCCGCGCCAGGCGAATGATCGGGGTGCGTGTGCGTGCAGAGGATCCAGCGGATGCGGTCGCCGCCGCAACCGACGATGGCTTCGAGGTGGGCGTCGTCCTCGATGCCCGGATCGATGACCGCAACCTCGTCGATGCCCACGAGGTAGGTGTTGGTACCTGGACCAGTCATCACGCCCGGGTTCGGTGCCAACACCCGCCGCACCATCGGAGTCAGCGCGGACGCCACGCCAGGGACGAGCGGTTTCGGAGGTGGCTTCTCAGGCGCCGCGTCCGTCATTTGCGACTGCTCAAGCCGGCGAGGGCCGAATCCACGTCGGGGAAGGTGGCCAACTGTTCGAGCGAACGGCGCGTCGGCAGGATGAGCTCGACCTCACCGACATCGTTCGCGCGCAGCACGTCGACGGGCCGGACCCAGAGGCCAGCCGTGGTTTCGACCTCGTCGGGCGTCGCCACCTGATATGCCGGAGCGCGCGCGGCGAAGAACCGGGTGTCGAATCGACGCGGCGCGCCCTTTGGGGTGATCCAGTGTCCGAAGGGCACGAGGCGATCGACCGCGAGCATGAGATCTTCCTCAGCGCACAACGCGTCGACCGAGCGCTCACCTGCGTGCATCTGCTTTCGGTGCAGTGCGAAGCGCTCGCTGACCTCGGGATCGTCGAAACGGACGAGCTCACCGCTCTGGTCGCAGGCGAGCAGCAAACCCGCTTCTTCGAACGCCTCCCGGATGGCGGCGACGTAGTACGCGATGGGAACCGAGGCGCCTCGGTTGAACGGCGTGCACCACCTGTTGATCAGTTGCGCACGGTCGTCGTCGTCCAGTGCGCCTCCAGGGAACACATGGGCACTCGGAGAGAACACCGCGGCGCTCGATCGCTGGAGCAGGAAGACCTCGGGCCCACTGTCAGCATCCCGCAGAAGCGCGACCGTGGCCGCGTCCCGCACCGGTACGTCGATCGGCCTGGGGCTCAACGATCGAGCTCGGGCGGGAGGCGCGGCGGTTCGGTGATGTCGCGGTAGCCGACGTCGCGGATGTCGACCCGGCGGCCCATGCCATCCACGACTCGGAAGGCGAACGACGTGCGTTTCCTGAGGCTTCGGACGAGCATCGTCCGCACCGCAGCACGCACGGGCGGAAGCAACAAGAGCAAGCCGATCGCACCCGTGATGAAGCCCGGCACGATGAGCAGCAGGCCGGCGAACAACAACAGGAAGCCGTCGACCACTTCTCGGTGCGGTACGCCGCCGGCATCGAGCGTGGCCTGCAGACGCCGGAACACCGCCAACCCGGCCCGCTTCACCAACCAGATGCCGAGCACCGGCATGAGCACCAGCAACGCGATGGCGTTGATCACACCGATCTGCACCGCGACCTGCACCATCACCCACAGCTCGGCGATGAACAGCACCACGAGGAGCGCGAGCATGAACGGATCCTACCTGCGAGTACGGTCTCCTCGGATGGGGCTGGAGGAGCTGCCGTACAGCGGCAACAAGGCAAGTCGTCTGCGGCGCGCGCTGCCCCAAACCGCGCTGGGACTCGCCGGGGTGCTGTTCCTCATGAGCATTGCCGCCGCGTTCAGCGGTGCCGTGCTGTACGCCTACTACGAGTCGCGTCAAGAACAGACGACGAACAAGGTCGAGACCTTCTTCCGCGACTACAGCAAAAGCATCGACGACGCCCGCAAGACGATTCAAGCTGAGGGCGACCGCGCCAAGCTCGACATCCGCAATCAGCTCGACGAGCTCCAGAAGTTCGCCGCCAGCGGCCAAACGCTCACGGGGTTGTTGGAGAAAGCAGCGCCGTCGGTGTACTTCGTGAGCACGCTCGATCAGGCCGGGGCGCCGTCAGTCGGAACGGCCTTCGTGGTGTTTGCCGACAGTCAACAGTCGTTCCTCCTCACGTCGTTCACGACGATCCAGGCGGCCACCCAGCAGCCAGGGCCCAAGGTGACGCTGCGCAAGCAAGGCCAAGACGACATCGACGCGACGCTCTTCACGTGGGATCCAAGGCTCGACATCGCGCTTCTGTCCATCAACCGCGCCAGCTTGCCCGCGCTGAACTGGATCGGAGCCGACGCGCCGCCGAAGATCGGCGACCGCCTGTTCGGCATCTCCGGCCTCGGAAGCACGGGGGCGTCCATCACACAAGGGTTCGTCGCCGACGTCTCCGCTGACGGCGTGCAGCACGACGTCGCGGTCGGCGCCCAATTTCAGGGCGGGCCGTTGCTCAACTCCGACGGAGAGGTCGTCGGTGTGGCATCCCGCACGTACTCACCGCTGGGGTTCAACCCGCAGGCGGTGTACTTCGCCCCGCTCGTGCGCATGGCGTGCGACTCCGTCCTGAAATGCCCCGAAGGCGGCGCGCCAAAGCCCAGTAGCTAGCTAATTTCCGACGATCGGCGAGGTCGTCGTGGGCGACGGCAGCGTGGACGACGTCGTCGTGGTCGAAGTGGTGGTCGTCGGAGCCGACGCGTCGGGGGGGAGTGCATCCACTTGATACGGACCGCCGCCCGGTGGGCCTGATGGATACCGACGCGGGCCAGTGTCGAAGCCTTGACGCGCGCCGCGCCGCGCGGTGTCGACAGACGTCTGAATCGGCGCGGGCTGGGAGAAGTCGGTGACGGGCACGCCATCGAGCGCGCGCTTCATGAAGCGCTGCCACGTGCTGGCCGGGATCGTGCCTCCGACGACCTCGCGCACGCCGTTGATACCACGCATCGGCCGGTTGCCATCCGAATAGCCCATCCATACCGCGGTCGACAACGTGGGGGTGAAGCCAACGAACCACGCGTTGCCAGCATCTTCGGCCGTACCGGTCTTGCCTGCCGCCGGTCGGTCGCCCAGGCCCTTTCCCGCGGCCGTGCCGCTCTCGAGCACACCGCGCAGCACGTCGGTGACGTTGTCGGCAACCACGTCGGGAATCGCCGGCTTGGCTTGCTCACCCGCCTTCGAGTTGTCGAGGATCACCTTGCCGCTGGCATCGAGCACCTGGAAGATCGGCGTGGGTGGCGCCCGCCGACCGTGATTGGCGAACACGCCGAACGCCGACGCCATCTCCAGCGGCTTGGCCTCCACCGCGCCGAGAGCCACGCTGGCGCCGTGCCGCGCGGGGTCGTAGGCCTCGATGTGCACGCCGAGCCGTCGCGCCATCTCCATCGCGTTTTCGACCCCGACGTCCAGGACCAACCGGGCGTACACCGCGTTCACCGAATGCACGGTCGCGCTCCGGAGATCGATCGTGCCGTAGCTCTCGCCGCCGTAGTTGTGGATCGACGTGCCGTCCGGCAGCGTCAGCGTCGAGCCTGAGTAGGCCTTGGTCGGTTGGATGCCTTGTTCGAAGGCCGTCGCGAGAATGAACGGTTTGAACGCCGATCCGGGTTGGCGCCCGGGATCACGGATGGCCGTGTTGTACTCGCTGGTCGCGAAGTCTCGACCGCCCACGATCGCTCGCACGTACCCAGTCGGGGGCTCGACCGCAACCAACGACATCTGCAATGAGGGGTCGTTGTCGCCCATCGACCTGGCGACCTCTTCCTCCGCCGCCTTCTGCACCTTCTGGTCGAGCGTGGTGATGACGGTCAACCCGCCTTTGTCGAGCGTCGGACAGTCGTCCTTGACACACCCGGGCAACGTCCTCTCGAGCTCCTCCTTCACGTACTGGGTGAACCACGGCTGGTTGGTCTGCTGCTCTTGTGGCGGGTACACGATCGTCGCCGGTCCTGGCGGCTCGCCAAAGATGGCCAGCCAAAGATGATGCGCCACAGTGTCGTCGTGGGTGGGTTGGTCGATCTTGCCGTCGGCCAGCATCTCGTCGAGCACGCGAACCCGGCGCTGGTCGGCGAGCTCCGCGTTGACCCGAGGCGAGTAGCGACTTGGCGCGGGAATCACCGATGCGAGCAATGCGGCCTGCGACAACGACAGTTGCGACACGGGCGTCCGGAAGTACGTCTGCGCCGCGGCGCCGACGCCGTAGGCGCCTTGGCCGAAGTAGATCGTGTCGAGATAGTCGTGCAGGATCTTCTCTTTGGTCTCGGCGCGCTCGAGCTGGCTCGCCAGGATCGCTTCGCGCACCTTGCGCGCCAGTGTGCGCTCACCCGTCGTGAACGCGTTCTTCACGTACTGCTGCGTGATGGTCGAGCCGCCCTGCGTCGCCGAGCGGTTCTGGATGTCGTCCCACAGCGCCCGCAGTGTGCTGCCGACTTCAATGCCGGTGTGGTCGTAGAAATGCTTGTCCTCCGCCGTGATCACGGCGTCTTTGAGCACCTGCGGGATGTCGGACGGCTCGACCTTGATGTAGGTCTCGAAGTGCTTGAAGACCGCGATCTCGTTGCCGTCCTTGTCCTGGATGTGGGTGACATCCGACTCGAGAATCGGCTTCGGCTTCGGGAGCGTGGCCGGAAGCGGCAGGAAGATCAGCGCGCCGAAGACCACCGCGACACAGGTGATCGGGGTGAAAACAGAAACGAGCGCGAACGCGGCGACGGATCGGAGCACGCGGACCACAGCCCTCTACGATCTCACGCGGTCGAGTGGTGAACCCCGTCACCCAAGCCTTTTGCGACCCTTCGCCCGGGTGGCCAACGCGCTGAGACGGCGATCCCAGGCCGCACCGACGTCGTCCATCCACGCGCTGGCACGGTCCAGGCCCTCCGGCTTCAGCCCATAGCGGACGTCGCGACCACGCTTGTCGCGCTCGACGAGCCCTGCGCTGCGCAGCGCATCGAGGTGCTTGGCCACCGCTTGACGGCTCACCGGAAGGTGGGCGGCGAGTTCGGTGGCGGTCACAGGACCCTGGCGACCGACCAGCGTCAACACGGCCCGGCGAGTGGGATCGGCCAGCGCTTCGAACACCGCGCCCGGTCGGTCGTTCACACGCATACCGCGGCGCGGGTGAGGCAGAGCAGTTCGAGATCGAGAAGCCGGTTGTCCCAGTTGGCTCCGATCGGCAGGCGACGGATGCCTCCGGCCACCGAGGCTCGAGCCGGGGTCTCAGTGACGGTGAGACGGGTGCCGTCTTCGACCTCCTGCACCTGGAACTCGACTTCGCTGGGTCCGTGGTCGCCGTCGGACCACACGAAGGAGAGGCGCGAATCGCCGTCGACGGTGATCTCGAAGTCGACGGGTCGGCCCAGCCAGGCCGCCAGCTCTTCGGGATCGGTCAGCAGCTCCCAGGCGTCAGCGGTCGAGCAGTCGAGCAGCACCTCACGGGTCACGCGCATGTCGTTCATCATAAATGCAACTCAATAGTTGCACATCATTCACGTGATGTGCAACTGTGTAGTTGCACATCTGATCTGGAGGACACATGCTGATTCCGACGGTCATCGAGCAGACCAACCGTGGCGAACGCGCCTACGACATCTATTCGCGGCTCTTGAAGGACCGCATCGTGTTCTTCGGCAGCGCGCTCGACGACACGGTCGCGAATCTGGTGACGGCCCAGCTCCTCCATCTCGAAGCTGAGGATCCGGGGCGCGAGATCCAGCTCTACATCAACTCACCCGGAGGCGAGATGACCGGGCTGTTCGCGATCTACGACACGATGCAGTACGTCCATTGCCCGATCAGCACGATCTGCGTCGGGCAAGCCGCTTCGGCGGCGGCGGTGTTACTCGCGGCGGGTGCACCCGGTCGCCGTCTCTCGCTGCCCAACGCTCGCATCTTGATCCATCAACCTCATGGTGGCGCCCAGGGCCAAACCACCGACGTCGAGCTGGCCGCAAAGGAGATGGTGTTCATGCGCAATCGCATGACCGAGATCCTGGCCGAACACACCGGCCAGAGCATCGAGCGCGTCGCGTTGGACATCGAGCGCGATCACATCATGCGTGGTGAAGACGCCGTTGCCTACGGGATGATCGACCACGTCATCTCGAACCGCGAGATTCATCCGGTGGTTGCTGCATCTGCGTAAGTTGGCGCCCGATGGGCGACACGGTCGCGCTCCGCGCCGACGGATTGACGAAGCGGTACGGGCGGGCCAGGGGCATCGAGTCCGTCGACCTGCAAGTCGCCCACGGCGAGGTGTTCGGTTTTCTCGGGCCCAACGGCGCGGGCAAGACCACGTTCATCCGCACGATCCTTGATCTGCTCCACCCGACCGCTGGCACTGCGACGGTGCTGGGCCTCGACAGCCAACGCGACTCGATGGCGATCCGCCGCCGCGTGGGGTACTTACCCGGTGAGTTGTCGTTGTGGCCCTCCGAGACCGTTCGATCTGTGCTCCAACATCTCGCGAGGCTGCGGGGCGGCGTGTCGCAATCGTCCATGGACGCGCTGGCGGATCGGTTCGACGTCACTCTGGATCGCAAGATCCGCGATCTGTCGAAAGGCAATCGTCAGAAGATCGGGCTGGTGCAGGCGTTCATGCACGACCCGGAACTACTGATCCTCGACGAGCCGACCAGCGGACTCGATCCGCTGCAACAGCGTGAGTTCCGGACGTTGGCGCTCGAGCGAGCGGCGTCCGGCGTCACGGTTTTCCTGTCGTCGCATGTGTTGTCAGAAGTGGAACACACGGCCACACGGGTCGCGGTGCTGCGCGAGGGTCGAATCGTTACCGTCGACGACGTTGCCGCACTGAAAGCTCGCGCGCTTCGCCAATTCGAGGTGACGTTCGCGTATCCGATTGACACAAACGAACTCGCGACCATCGAGGGCGTGAGGGTCCTCGGAGGACACGGCGCGGTCGTCGACCTCGCGATCACCGGCTCCGTCGACCCGCTCATCAAGGCGTTGGCCGGATTCGACGTGGTGAACCTCGTGAGCCACGAACCCGACCTCGAGCAGATCGTCTTCTCGTACTACGGGGGTTCCCATGCAGGTTGAGCTCGCGGTCGCCGCTCTCCGTCGGCGCCGGGCTGGGCTCGTGGTGTGGGTTGCGAGCTTGGCTTCGCTCGTCGCGGTGATCGTGGCCTTCTATCCGTCGATCAAAGGCGACCTCAGCCTCGACGAGTCATTCAGCAAGCTCCCGGACACGGTGCGCGCGTTCCTTGGTAGCAACAGCATCATCTCTCCGGTCGGCTACCTCACGAGCCGCCTCTTCGGCTGGGTCGTGCCCGCCCTGTTGATCGCCTTCATGATCGGACGTGGTACGGCGGCGATCGCCGGCGAGGAAGAGCAGCACACGTTGAACCTCGTGCTTGCGTATCCGGTGGCACGCCGTTCGGCCGTCGCGCAGCGACTCGCCGCGATGTGCCTCGAACTCGTTCTCCTCGCGGCGATCCTATGGCTGACGCTCGTGCTGATATCACCGGTGAGCCAAATCGACATCGGGATCGCGTACGAGACCGCCGCAGTCGTCCAATGCGCGATGTTGGCGTTGACCTTCGGCGTGTTGGCGCTCGCGATCGGGGCGGCGACAGGACGACGATCGTCAGCTCTCGGCATCGCCTCGGGCCTCGCGGTCGTGGGGTACATCGTCGATTCGCTCTCCAGGGTCGTCCAGGCCCTTCGCCCGCTCAGGCCATTCACCGTGTGGCGCTGGTACGACGGCCATCAGCCGCTCACCGACGGCATCGACCCGGTCGGGATGAGCGTGCTTATTGTGCTGGCCGTGATCGCCGTGGTGGTTGGCATCTTCACCTTCGAGCGCCGCGACGTACGCGAGTGACGCGTCCACCGTCGGTCGGTGCGCTGGCGCGATCGATCGCCGACGTCGGCCTGCCTCATCCCCTGCTCGTCGACGCGGCTCGGGAGGCCATCGCCGCCGGCGACCCCGACAGCGCGCGCCAGTTCGCCGAACGGACACGGGCTGCGCTGCTGCAGCCGGTGATCAACGCCACCGGGGTGCTGCTCCACACCAACCTGGGACGGGCGCCCGTCGGCTTCTCGCAACCGCCGGCGTACACCAACCTCGAACTCGACATCACGACCGGCAAACGCGGTTCGCGGCGCGACCGGGCGGGCGCGCTGCTTGCTCGAGCGTGCGGCGCCGAAGCCGCTCTCGTCGTGAACAACGGCGCCGCCGCAGTGCTACTCGCCCTCGGAGCTCTGGCCCGCGGGCGCGGCGTGGCCGTGTCACGCGGCGAGCTCGTGGAGATCGGTGGCGGGTTCCGCGTGCCCGAGGTCATGAGCGAGTCGGGCGCACGGCTGGTCGAAGTCGGAACGACGAACCGCACTCGCCGCGAGGACTACGAACAGGTTGCATCGGACGTCGCGCTGCTGCTGAAGGTGCACCAGTCGAACTACCGGATCACGGGTTTCACCGAGGACACGTCGGTCGCTGACGTGGTTTCGATCGGACCACCAGTGATCGTTGACCTCGGATCAGGCTTGCTCGACGTCGCATGTCCTTGGCTTGCGGGCGGGCCCCCGAGCTGGCTGCGCAACGAACCTGCGGCCCGCCAGACGCTGGAAGCGGGTGCGGCGCTCGTCGTGTTCTCGGGCGACAAGCTGCTCGGCGGACCACAAGCCGGCGTGCTCGCGGGGCGAGCAGATCTCGTCGAGGCCTGCGCTCGCCATCCGCTGTACCGCGCGCTGCGACCCGGCGGTCTCGTGCTGGGCGCCCTCGAACAGGTCGCGCTCGCGTATCTCGAGCGCGACGGCAACCGCATGCCGTTCTGGCGCATGGCTACCGTCGCGGTCGACGAGTTGCGTCGACGCGCGAAGGCGATAGGGCGCGGCGAGCTCGTCGACTGTGCGTCGGTCACCGGAGGCGGCACGTTGCCGGGTGTCGAGATCCCGTCGGCTGGCATCGCATTGCGAGGCGACGTGACAGCCGCGCTGCGCGCGGCAAGTCCCAAACCGGTGATCGCGCGCGTCGACGACGATCGGACGATCCTCGACCTGCGCACGGTCGACCCCATGGACGACGGGTTGCTCGCGGACGCGATGACACCCCTCGTCGACACAGGCTGATGCACGTCGTTGCCACCGCCGGACATGTCGATCACGGCAAGTCGACGCTCGTGCTCGCGCTGACGAACATCGATCCTGATCGGTTCGCCGAAGAGAAACATCGTGGGCTCACGATCGATCTCGGATTCGCGTGGACGACCCTGCCATCGGGCCAAGGCGTCGCCTTTGTCGACGTGCCCGGCCATGTTCGCTTCCTGAAGAACATGCTCGCCGGCGTCGGCGCCGTCGACGCGTGCCTCTTCGTCGTCGCCGCCACCGAGGGATGGAAGCCACAGTCCGAGGAGCACCTGCGCATCCTCGAGGTGCTCGGCATCGAGCACGGCGTGATCGCGCTCACGAAAGTCGGCATCGCCGACGACGACGATGCCGAGCTCGCTCGTCTCGACGTGGTCGATCATGTCGCCGGCACGTTCCTTGAAGGAGCCGAGATCATCGGCGTTGATGCGCC
>JBEEGD010000465.1:0-2889 GCA_041166685.1 Acidimicrobiaceae bacterium
TCACCGGGTTCGAGGCATTGCTCCGGTGGAATCACCCACACCGCGGTCCGATCTCACCTACCGACTTCATCCCGATCGCCGAGCGGATCGGAGCGATCGTCCCGATCGGTCGTTGGGTCATCGAGCAAGCGTGCCATCAGTGCCGTCATTGGCAGCGGCTCTCGCCGACCGCCGCCAGTCTGACGATGAACGTGAACGTATCGGCACGACAACTGGCGGATCCCGACATCGTGAACGACGTCGCTCGAGCTCTGCAGGTGAGTGAGCTCGACCCAACGCTGCTCACACTCGAGATCACCGAAACGATCAAGGTGGCCGATGAAGACGAAGCCATTGAGACACTGCAACGACTGAAGGATCTCGGTGTTCGCATCTCCGTCGACGACTTCGGCACGGGCTTCTCCTCTCTGCGTCATCTCGACCGGTTTCCAGTCGATGAGATCAAGATCGACCAGTCGTTCGTCGCCAGCCTCAAAGAGAACGCCGACGATCCCGGAGTCGCACTGGCCATCATCCAGCTCGCGTCCGGCCTGAACCTCGACGTCGTCGCCGAGGGCATCGAAAACGAGGAGCAACTCGTGCAGCTTCGCAATGCACACTGCACTCGCGGGCAGGGCTACTACTTCTGGAGACCACTTGACGTCCCGGCAGTCGAACGCCTACTCGAACGACTGCACCGGCCCGCTCTACGGCGCGGCCGCGAGCGCGTGGGCGTCGCCAAGGTTCCTGCCTGAGCTTGACGAGAGGGCAGTAGGTGGTGACGGTGAGCCGGCCTGTAAGCGGGAGGAAGCTGGCGCGTTTTTCGTACGTGCTGGTCACGACAGAGGAATGGCCTCCGACCTGCAAATACATGCGAGCCACGCTCGTGTGCTCGCGATCGGAGCTCGATGCGCTCGGCGTCTTCTCCTGGACGAAAGAGACCCGTGGTTCGCGGCGTGCCACGAACGCATCGAGAGCGGCATCGATGTCGTTGGTCGATGCGAGCTCCTCGGCGAGCACGAGCGCGTCCTCGATGGCGAGGTTCGCGCCTTGCCCGAACGATGGCGACAGGGCGTGGGCCGCATCGCCGATGAGCACGACCCGCGCCTGCCGCCAGTGGATGTCCGGTACCTCTTCGGCCAATACATCTGGCCGACCGATCGGGGGTGGAAGGGTCCGAAGACGGGAGCTCGGGTTGTCGACCGGATGCCCTCGGCGACTCAATATGTCGAGAGTTGACAGAGTAGGTCGTCTTCCGTCATAGTGCACACCGTGAGGAAGCGTGTGGTTGACGGCATCGAGGAGTACTTGCCGCTGCCAGCTTCGGTCATGCACATCCTCGTGGCGCTCGCAGATGGCGAGAAGCACGGCTACGCGATCATGCGCGACGTCGTCGACGTGAGCGGCGGCGCGGTCCGGATGGGCTCGGGCACGTTGTACGGCTCGATCAAACGCATGCTCGAACAGGGCCTCATCGAGGAAGCCGATGAGCGGCCAGATCCGGCGCTTGATGACCAACGTCGCCGCTACTACCGGTTGACCGCCCTCGGCCAGCGCGTCGGCGCCGCCGAGCAGGCACGCCTCGCCGCGTTGGTCGACGCCGCTCGGCTCCGCCGGCTCGGCTTGAGCGGCGCTTGGTGAGCCCGGTCTCGCTTCGCCTCTACCGCGCATCGCTTCACGCCTATCCGACCGCCTTCAGGCGCGAGTACGGCCCAGCACTGTTGCAGTCCCTGATGGATCAGCACCGCGCCGAAGGCACTGCCCTGTGGCGGGTTGCCGCCCGAGAGATCGCTGACGTGGCGTCCACCGCGCCGCGCATGAGAGGGGAGTCACCCATGACCCGATATGTCGTCGCAGTGGGAACGCTCACTGTCTGCATCGCCGCTGCCGTCGTCGCCGGGCCGCTCGCCGTGCTCGTCGTGCTTGCCGCGAGCGCGGCGATCTGGTTCGGCTTCGCCAAATCGACACCGACAGCCGAGCACATTGCCCGTCAGGACGCATCACCCTGGTGGCTCGTCGCGGGGGTCGTCGCACTGGCGGGAGCGACCATCATTCCGGCCGTCGATGGAGGCGAGCTTTCCGAGACCTGGTGGTCGGTGATGGCTGCCCTCATCCTCGCTGGCATCGCCCTACTCATAACCGCGGCCATCAAGTTCGCGTCGAGGAGCGCCTACCGAGCCACCCCGTGAGCAACGCTGAGCTGTTCCCTCGCATCACCAAGTCGTCGCGTTCATCAGGAACACGATCGACTCAGCGTCCTGATCCGATCCTCGCGGCGGGGTCGGTGACGCCAACCGCGGCAAGGAGACATCGCCATCACGTGCGAACGGATGCGATCCGCGGCCGTCCGAAAAGTCATCTAGGTCGTATCCGTGTGCGAGAACGAAGTCGATGTCGACGAGTGGGAGAGATCGTGGCCTGCTGTGCTGGTCACGGTCACGCCTCGAGTAGGCGGCGAAGGATTCGCCCGGACGGTGACTTGGGGATCTCGTCGGTGACCTCGACGCGCCGGATTCGTTTGTAGGGAGCGACGCGGTCGGCGATGTACTGCATGACGTCGTCTGCGTCGAGGTTTCCACTCGCGGCCACGATGACGGCGACGGGGATCTCGCCCGCCTCGTCGTCGGGTCGGCCGATGACCGCGCAGTCGGCGACTTGGGGGTGCTCGAGCAGCAGGGCCTCGAGCTCGGCTGGAGCGACCTGGTATCCCTTGTACTTGATGATCTCCTTGAGACGGGCGACGACCCGGAACCACCCATCGTCGTCCACGACCGCAAGATCGCCCGTGTGCAGCCACCCATCGCTATCGATCGTCGCGGCCGTGGCATCCGGGTTGTTGAGGTAGCCGATCATCACGTGGTCGCCACGCAAATACAGCTCGCCGGCCTCGCCCGCGGTGACGTCCTGTCC
>JBEEGD010000466.1:0-3611 GCA_041166685.1 Acidimicrobiaceae bacterium
CGCCACCAGACCCTGGGCGCCCGCCGCGCCGATGTCGACGAATGACGCGGTGTAGGTCGCGGCTGTCGCCGGCGCGACGAAGTTGTGGGTCTGCAGGCCACCGTCGGACCAGGAGGCGAAGCCGTACTTCCGGCCGCCCGAGACCTGAGGCGATGTCGCGCTGACCGAGTTGTTCGAGCCGATGATCACCGTGCGGGAAAACGGTGTCGTCGATGCGGTCGGGCCGACGGTCAGCTGAAGCCCGGACGGCGACGAGGCGAAGTTGAGCGTGACCGTCTTCGGATCGAGCCGGACAGACGTCGAGGCGCTGAGGCCGCTCGAGTCGATCGCGGTCAGCGTCAACAGCAAGTACGACGGATACTCGTGATCGGGGGCGGGGAACGTCCCGCCAGCGACGCCGTCGAAGGTCTGCAGCGGATGGGTGTGGCAATTCGACGGGCAGTGCCAGATGACCACCGACCAGTGGAGGGCCGTCGGCGGGAGCGTGCCGTCCTCGGCGTCGGTCGCACCGCCGGAGAACGAGATCTGGTCACCGACCTTCCAGGTCGTCGAGCTCGACGGCAGGCTGATCGACGGGCTCGGAGGTGTGCCGCTCGAAGCGATCTGCACAGCCGCGACGTCGCTGGCGCCCGCCGCGTCCGAGACGCGCACGCGCACGTTCCAGACGCCCGCGGCGAACGTCCGATTGAGCGTTGCTCCGGTGGCGTCGCCGAACGCCCCATCGTTGTTGAGGTCCCAGGAGTAGCTGAGCGTGTCGCCGGGATCGGGATCCGACGACGCCGAAGCATCGAGTCGAACAGCGAGCGGCGCAGGACCGGAGGACGGCGTCGCCGTCACTCGCGCTACCGGCGCATTGTCGTTCCCGAGGAACCGGATGCGATGGATGGCGCCCCCATCGAGGTCGGCGTAAAAGAGGTCCCCGCCGGGTCCCGTCTGGATGTCGACGGGATGCGATGCGCCGTCGTCGAAGACGATGCGGTTGTTCGCATCGGGCTGCCCGTTCGCCCCCGGCAGCATCGCCCAGATGCAGTTCCGCGAGTAGTCACCGAAGAAGAGCGCTCCGACGTACTTCGCGGGGTACGTCCCGTGGTCGTAGAAGCTGAGGCCCGAGACCGAGGAGCTTCCGGTCGGGCACGACTCGGTCGCGACCTTCGCGCCGTGGTTGTACGTGTAGATAGGCGGCGTCACCCCGCCGGTGGAGTACAGCGTCTCACAGAGGTTGAGGTTCGCGGCGTCGTACGACCCGTTGACGCCGTTGCCCTCGTAGCACGGCCAGCCGAAATTCTCCGCAGTCGTGCCGCCACGCGGCTGCAGGTGGTCGATCTCCTCCCACGTCGTCCACCCCACGTCTCCGACCCAGACATCGTTCGTCCCGGGCTTGATCGTGAAGCGGAACGGGTTGCGGAATCCAAAGGCGATGATGCGGCGCATGTTCACGTCGGGGCTGAGTGAGTTCGGATTGTCGGGGGGCCCCTGGCCTGTCTGTGGGTCGATCCGGATCAGCGATCCATTGAGGATGACGGGCTGCCCCGCCGGCCGACGAGAGCTCTGCGCCCGCAGGGCGCCGCCCTCGGCAGTCGGTGGTGACAGGTTCGTGCCGACGGCTCCTGGCGGATCGCCGCACGGATTGCCGGTCTGGCCCCAGTCGGCGTAGTTGAAGCTTCCGCCGTCGCCGCCACTTGCATACAACATCCCGTCGGCGCCGAAGAACAGCGAGCCGATCGAGTGACTGGGGAACTGCTGGCACCACCCTTCGACGAGGATGTCCTGTTGACCCGTCCAGACGTTGCCACTCGCGGTCAGTCGCACGACACGGCTCGCGGCGAGACATCCGTCGGTCGTTGCGCCCGGCGGCGTCGGGCAGTTGTCGGAGTACACACCGGCGTTCCCCCACTTCGGCGAAGGACCACCGATCACACCGTCGTAGGTGTATCCGACGTAGATGTGCGGGTCGCTCGGGAAGTTGGGCGCGAGTGCAAGACCGAGCAGGCCGCGATCCCAGTAGTCGTAGACGTCGACGTTGAGGTCGGCGAAGAGCGTCGGGCTCGTGTCGGTGAGGCTCTGATAGACGTAGATGCGGCCGTCCTTTTGCCCGACGAAGACGCGTCCGTCAGGCGAGAAGCGGACGACGGTCGGCTCGACGCGCCCGGAGATTACGATCGAGTCCTGGAAGTTCGCCGGCACGGTCCCGGCCGACGCACCCGGCCCGAAGACCGCTGCCCATGCCGCAATGGCCACGCAGACGGACAGCGACCGAAGGAGGTGACTCCAACCGGACGGTGTCGTGCATGGGCGGGGCCGCGGCAAGGCCAAGCGCCCTTTATCTCGCGCCTCGCGCCCAGTTGCAATGGGCCGCGTTCGGATACCTAGCCGAGTGGCTAGGTCGTTCCGAGCCGGGCGGCGACCGCTCCGGCGAGCGCCTGGAGCCCCGACAGCGGGCGCACGAGCACGGTGAAGCGCTCGATCAGACCGTCGGCGCCTTCTTCGAGGATGTCTACACCCTGGAGATCGCGATCGCCGACGTTTGCTTCGAAGAAGAGGATCGTCGTCGACCCGTCGCGCCACTCATTCGTGTACCGGAAGTTCTCGAATGTCTGCGCGACCAGCTTCAGCAGAGCCGCGACCGGCTCACGCCCTTCGTATGGCTTGTACACCGCGGGCGACCTGAAGACGACGTTGGGCGACAGCGTTGCAATCGCCGCGCCCTCGTCGTCCGCCTCGATCGCTGCGGCGAAGGGATGCCGTGCGCTCATACCGCTGCGTCCAGCGCGTCATTGACGAGCTTGTCGGCCAGCTCGTTGTGCGCTCGCTTCACGTGGCGATACTCGACGCGATCGAGCTTGCGCGCCAGCCGTCCAGCCTCGACCGACAGGCTGCGCAACGCGTCGTTCTTGACCCGGTACTCGCCGCGCATCTGCTTGACCATGAGCTCGGAGTCGGAGACGACCTCGACCTCGGGCACGTGCAGCTCGATCGCCTTGCGAAGTCCAGCTATCAGGCCGCTGTACTCGGCGACGTTGTTCGTCGCGATGCCGATCGGCTCGCCCTCGGCGGCAAGCACGGTGCCGTCGTCGGCCTCGAGCACAAACCCGTATGCCGCCGGCCCGGGATTGCCGCGCGCTCCGCCGTCGGTGAAGAGCCGGGCGCTCAGGGTGCCGGATGCTCGACGTTGTCGATCTGCGCCCGCTGCAGCTTGCCACTGTAGTCGACGTAGATCGACTTCCACTCCGTGAACACGTCGAGGGCCGCCTGCCCGGCCTCACGGTGCCCGTTCCCGGTCTGCTTCATCCCGCCGAAGGGGAGATGAACCTCGGCTCCGGTCGTGCCGGCGTTGATGTACGTGATCCCGGTCTGCAGGTCGCGCATCGCCGCAAACGCCTTGTTGACGTCGCGGGTGAAGATCGAAGAGGAAAGCCCGTACTGGACGCTGTTCGCAGCTCGCACCGCCTCCTCGAAGGAGTCCACGGGAATCAGCGCAGTCGTCGGGCCGAAGATCTCTTCCTGCGCAATCCGCATTTGCGGATCGACGTCGGCGAAGACGGTGGGACGGTAGTAGAAGCCGTGCCCCTCGACACGCTCACCGCCGGTGAGCAGCTTCGCACCCTCCCCCT
>JBEEGD010000467.1:0-3359 GCA_041166685.1 Acidimicrobiaceae bacterium
TCGAAGGAGGTCTGGCCGGAGCATCTTGTCGTCGTCGACGACCTCCCCCGAGCGTCCGGCGGCAAGATCGCCAAAGGCGAACTGCGCGAGGACATCAAGCGACGGCTCGCATCATGACCCGCGTCGCGGTACTCGACGACTACCACGACGTCGCGAAGACGATCGTCGAGTGGCCCGCCGGTGTGGAGCTCGTCTCGTTCACCGACCATGTCGCTGACCAAGACGAGGTGGTCGAGCGGTTGCGTGGTTTCGACGTGATCGTGGCCATGCGCGAGCGGACGGCCTTTCCGCGGGCGGTGCTCGAGCGGCTTCCCAACCTGCGCCTGCTCGTGACGACCGGAACGCGCAACGCGGCGATCGATCTGGCGGCCGCGAGCGAGCTCGGCATCGTGGTTTCCGGCACGTGGGGCATCGTCAGCAACACCGCCGAGCTCACGTGGGCGCTCATCCTCGCGGTGACCCGCCGGCTGCCCGATGAGGTCGCCGCGGTCCGCGCCGGCGGCTGGCAGCAGGCGATCGGCAACGATCTCAATGGCAAGACGCTCGGCCTGCTCGGTCTCGGCAACATCGGCTCGCTCGTCGCGCGCGTCGGGAACGCGTTCGGCATGCGCGTGATCGCGTGGAGCGCCAACCTCACCGATGAACGGGCCGTCGAGCGCGGAGCCGAGCGCGTGGAGAAGAACGAGCTGTTCCGCGCCGCCGACGTCGTGAGCATCCACCTCGTGCTGTCCGACCGCACCCGCCACCTCGTCGGCGCGCCCGAGCTCGCGCTCATGAAGTCGACCGCGATCCTCGTAAACACCTCGCGTGGGCCGATCATCGACGACACCGCACTGATCGACGCCCTCGAGCGCGGGGCGATCGCGGGCGCCGGCCTCGATGCGTTCGACGTCGAGCCGCTCCCCAGCGATCACCCATACCGGCAGCTTCCGAATGTCGTCGCCACGCCCCACATCGGCTATGTGACCAACGACTGTTACCGCATCTTCTACGACGGGATCGTCGAGGACATCGCCGCGTTCCTCGACGGATCGCCGACCCGCGTCATCGAGCCATGACGGTCGTGTGGGTGCGTTCCTTCGACGCTGAGCGTCCGTGTGAGCTACACGGTCGAGGTCACGTCCACGGCAGGACCGAGCTGGCCCAGTGGGTGAGTCCCTCGAGGTCGTCAACCGAGTGCACGTGGCGAGGTGGGGTTTCGAAGGTTCCGTAGGGCGTGATGCGGACCACGACTCGTCCCTCGTCGATCGCACCTTGTCGCACGGCCGGCCGCACGTCCTCAGGCATCGGCTCACCCGCCATCACACCGGCGATCCGCATGCTCAGGTCCGTGACTCCGTCGATGTCGGTTTCGATTCGTGCGTCTCCGTACACGAGGAGATAGGTGGGCGGCCACTGCTCGTCGAGGATGGCAAGAGAGACCTTTGGATTGCGGGCAACTGCCTTCGCCTTGCCGCGCGCTGACATCGTGGACACCAAGATGTCGTCGCCGTCCATGACGTAGTACACGATCGACATCGCGGGCCCATCGTTCTTGCGGCCGAAGCCGAACATCGCCGTCCGATGCCTCGCAACGAACGCCTTCCGCTCTTCCTGATTCATCGGTCGCTCCGATCGGCGATTGTTGCGTTGGGTTGCCTGCGCTCCTTCTGAACCACGAGCCAGCGCTTCGCGCGGGCTCGCGGTGCTGTGCCCATGGAGAGGACTCGCCTATCGGCTCGCCCTCTCATCGGTCGCTCCGATCGGCTCGCCCTGTCATCGAGACTCTTTTTCGTCTCGGCGGAACTCCAACCACCGTTGGTACTCGGAGAGGAGGGCGTCGAGCCGCTTGCGATCGACCTTCTCCTCGATCTGTTGCGTGCCGACGAGGATGGTGAGCCCGATACGGGCGAGCACGCGCGCCTCCTTCTTGTCGATGCCGATGTCGAGGAAGGCCTGCACGAGCACTTCTTCGCGGATTTGGTCGACACGGCGCTGGAACTCGGCGACCACGGGGTTGGTTCGGGCCCAGCCGCGGATCGCGCTTTCGGCCTCATGGTTGACCGCGACGGCGATGCGCCGGAGCAGGTCGATGCGGTCGAGCGGATCGGGCGCTGCGTTCACCTGCTCCTTGAGCTGATACACGCGTCCCTCGGCCCATTGTTCGAGGAAGGCGCTGTGGAACTCGCGGATGCCTCCGAAGTGCGCGTAGAAGCTGCCGGTCGTCACGCCGAGGCGCGCGCAAAGGTTGGCCATGGTCAGCGCATCCACGCCGCCCTCGGCGAGCAGCTCCAGCGCGGTGCGGTAGTAGTCGTCTTTGCTTTGGCGCATGTCTGCCGCTCTTCCGCTCTTGCCGCCGAACCATAACATAAGTTACTGTTCGAGGGTCGCTTGGAAGGGGACGCCGTGAGCCTGACCGACCTGACCGATCTCACCAACGTCTTCGTGAACCCGACCGCGTACGCGGATGAGGAGCGGTTCCACGCAGCGTGCAGGGTGCTCCGGCGCGAGCACCCGGTCGTGCGAGTGGAGTCCGAGCGCTACCGACCGTTCTGGGCGATCACCCGCCACGCCGACGTTCTCGATGTCGAGCGCGACAACGAGCACTTCCTCAACGCGCCGCGCCCGCTGCTCGTACCCGCCGAGATGGAAGCCAGAGCGGCCGCCCAAGCCGGCGGCGGTCAGGTGCTGCGCACGCTGATCCACATGGACGATCCCGATCACAAGGCGTTCCGCGGCATCACGTCCAGCTGGTTCCTTCCCGGCCGTATCCGCTCGCTCGAGGACCGCATCCGCGAGCTCGCGGTCCGCTACATCGACCACATGGCCGACCTCGGCGGCTCGTGCGACTTCGTGCAGGAGGTGTCGGTCGGCTTCCCGCTCCACGTCATCCTGTCGATCCTCGGTCTGCCCGAGGAGGACTTCCCGAGGATGTTGAAACTCACCGCCGAACTGTTCGGCAGCGACGACGACGAGCTCAGTCGCTCCCGCGACCCGCAGGAGCAGATGGCCGTTCTGCTGGACTTCTTCCAGTACTTCGTGGCGCTCACCGCGGAGCGCCGGGCGAATCCGACTGACGACCTCGCATCGGTCATCGCCAACGCGACCATCGACGGCCAGCCGCTGAACGACTTCGACACGGCGTCGTACTACGTGATCATCGCGACCGCAGGGCACGACACGACCAGCTCGTCGATTGCCGGGGGACTCGAGGCGCTGCTCCGCCATCCCGAAGAGCTCGCTCGCTTGCGCGACGATCCCTCGCTGGGTGCGAACGCGGTCGAGGAGATCATCCGATGGGTGACGCCGGTGAAGGAGTTCATGCGCACCGCCACGGAGGACCGCACCGTCGGAGACGTGACGATTCCTGCCGGCGACTC
>JBEEGD010000468.1:0-3439 GCA_041166685.1 Acidimicrobiaceae bacterium
CCAAGCGCATCGCCCTCATCCCGCCCGACATCGCGCAACTCAACAAGCGCGTCGTGCACCGCGGCATGGAGGTCATGGGCCTCCGCACTGCGATCCGTGCCGGCACCGAGCTGTGCGCGCTCGGTACCAAGCAGGAGAGCATGTACAAGTTCATCGAGGAGATGCGCGGCGGGCTGACGGAGGCGCTCCAGCGGCGCGACGAGCCCTTCGGCGACTACCGGACGGTGGAGAAGCATGAATGAGTGACTGGCGGGTGGCCCGCGTCTCGCGGGACACGCTCACCGACGAGCACGCGCAGCTCCTCGACTTGGCGACGCCGCCCGGTCACGATCCGCTGGCCACCGTCGCGGTGCTCGCACACAACCCCGCGCTGCTTGGTCCTTTCCTCGGGTGGGCCGCCGCACTCGCGCTCAGTGGAGTCCTGCCCAAGCGCGAGCACGAGCTAATCGCACTGCGGGCAGCGCGCCTGTGCCGCTCGACCTTCGAGTGGGATGAGCATGTCGAGTACGCGCGCCGCGCCGGCCTGAACGAGGAGGAGATCGATCGCGTGGCGGAAGGGCCGGAGGCGGCGGGATGGTCCGAAGCGGATGCCGCCCTGCTCAGGGCGGCCGACGAGCTTCACGACGCGCACGCGATCAGCGAGCAGACGTGGAAGGTGCTGCGCGCCCGTCACGACGACGCCGCTCTCGTCGAGATCGCCTACGTCTACGGCCAGTACTCGATGCTGTCGATGGTGGCCAACGCGCTCAACATCGATTGAATCTGCCCATGCAAGTTGCCTCAAGCGACGGCGTCGCCGTTGCGGTACACGACCTGGGCGGCGAGGGCGAGCCGTTCCTGATCTGTCACGCCACCGGTTTCTGCGGATTCGCATACGAACCCATGGCGGCCCGGCTCGCGGAGCAGCACCATGTCTGGGCCGTCGACTTCCGAGGGCACGGGGACACCCTGGCCCCGGACAACGGCCGCTTCGATTGGAGCGGCATGGCCGACGATCTGGAAGCGGTCATCACTGCACTGACGTCCCGCCCGTTGCGGGTGTTCGGACACTCCATGGGTGGCGCAGTGGCCGTCATGGTCGAGCACCGCAACCCGGGAAAGCTGAAGTCGGCGTACCTGTACGAGCCGATCATCGTTCCGGCTTCAGGAGAGATGCCCCTTGGCGAAAATCCGATGAGCGAGATCGCTCGGCACCGACGGCCAGCGTTCCCTTCGAAGGCAGATGCACTGATGCGGTACGCCAGCCGCCCACCACTCAATGTTCTGCAGGCCGGCGCACTGGCCGCGTACGTCGAGCACGGCTTCACCGACGAGCCCGACGGCTCGGTGCGACTGAAGTGCCGGCCGGAGTACGAAGCCGCCACGTTCGCCGCCACCGGTAAGGCGACCGTGGAGATGGCGGCCAACGTGTTGACCCCCACCACGGTGGCGATCGGGCACACAACCGGGGACTGGGGGCCGGCGCTGTTCGCGCCGGCGGTCGTCGAGGCCATGCCGAACGCGCAGCTCGAGCGGTTCGAGATGCTGGGACATTTCGGCCCGCTCCAGGACCCGTTGGCGATCGCCAACGCGATCCTCGCTTCCGTTCATGCGTCGCTTGACCACCGCATGGGGGGCTGAGCGACGCCAGAACGAATTCTGTTTCTGTGCACCGGGAATGCGGCGCGGTCGGTGATGGCCGGCGCCGCGCTGGCCGCTCGGCTCCCCGGCGTCGTCGTCGAGACCGCGGGCACGCTCACGGTCGATGGCCAGCCGATGAGCTGGCGGACCCGCAGTGCCCTCGAGGCGGTGGGGCTCGCTCCCCCGTCACACCGCAGCCGGCAGGCGTCGCTCGCCGACCTCGACAACGCCACGCTGATCGTCGGACTCGCCCCCGAACACGTGCACTGGGTGCGACGCAATCACACTCCCGCAGCCGTTCGTACCGGGACGTTGAAGCGCCTCTGCCGAGACCTACCGAGCGACAACCGACCACTCGCCGAGAGGGTCGCCGGCCTGGATCTGGGCAACGTCGACCTCGAGCAGTGGGAGGAGGTCGTCGATCCCGGTGGAGGCGAGGTCGACGTGTTCATCTCGTGCGCACACGAGATCTTCGATCTGATCGAGCGACTGGCGTCAGTGCTGCCCCCGGAAGTTGAACGAGGCAAGCTTCACTGATGCACCCGCGCGCGATCGCCGAAGCCGCACCGGATCGTCCGGCCATCGTCATGGCCGGGTCGGGCGAGGTCACGACGTTTGCCGAGCTCGATGCCCGTTCAAATCAGTTCGCGCAGCTGATCCGCGCGCGCGGTATCGGCCATGGCGGCTCGATCGCCATCTTCGCCGAGAACCACCCGCGGTTCCTCGAAGTCACATGGGGCGCACAACGGTCAGGGCTGTACTACACCGCCGTCAACTCGCACCTGACCGCCGAGGAAGCCGCGTACATCGTCGATGACTGCGACGCGTCGATCCTGGTGTCCACCCGACAGCTCGCGGCCGTCGCCGCGCAGCTCGACAAGTCGCTCACCCCAAAGGTGCACACGCGCCTGCTGCTCGACGGCGAGCTCGACGGATGGGAGAGCTACGCGGACGTCGTCGATTCGCTGCCGTCCACGCCGGTCGACGACGAGGCCGAGGGCGACTTCATGCTGTATTCGTCCGGCACCACCGGTAGGCCCAAGGGCATCAAACGCGAGTTGTCGCTCGCGCCGCTCGGCGACGCGGTCCGGGGCGCCCTCGGCCTCGCACAGGCGTTGGGGCTCGAGGATGGCGCGGTCTACCTGTGTCCCGCACCGCTGTACCACTCGGCCCCGCTGGCGTGGTCGATGAGCGCGCAACGACTCGGCACGACCGTTGTCGTGATGGAGAGGTTCGACCCCGAGACCTGTCTGCAGCTCATCGAGCAGTACGGCGTGACGCACGTGCAGTTCGTCCCCACGATGTTCGTCCGGCTTCTGAAGCTGCCAGAGGAGGTGCGAGCTCGTTACGACGTCTCCAGCCTGAAAGCGGTGGTGCACGCCGCGGCGCCGTGTCCCGCGGAGGTCAAACGGCAGATGATCGAGTGGTGGGGCCCGATCGTGTACGAGTACTACTCAGCCACGGAGGGCATGGGCGCGACCTTCATCACTTCGGAGGAAGCGCTCGCGAAGCCGGGCTCGGTCGGCAAGTCGATGGTCGGGACGATTCACGTCCTCGACGAGGACGGCAAGGAACTCGCTCCGGGCGAGATCGGCACGATCAGCTTCAGCGGCGGGCCGAGGTTCGAGTACCACAACGACCCCGTGAAGACGTCCGAAGCGATCGACACACACGGCCGCGGCACGGTCGGCGACGTCGGGTACGTCGATGAGGACGGCTACTTGTTTCTCACCGACCGCAAGGCGTTCATGATCATCTCGGGAGGCGTGAACATCTATCCGCAGGAAGCGGAGAACCTCCTCGTGACGCATCCGAAGGT
>JBEEGD010000469.1:0-5051 GCA_041166685.1 Acidimicrobiaceae bacterium
CCGGCTTGTCGAGCTTGACGGACAGGCGTGCGGAGACATCGCGTCCGTCGTACGTGGTGCCGAACAGGATGAGGTCGGGCGAGTTACCCCCGTTGATGAGATCCGCGATGGCTGCGCCGACATGCGCTCCCGGCACCTTGTTGCCGAGATCGCCGGTGGCGTACACCTTCGACGCGCCGTGCTTGCCGAGTGTCTCCGCGATCCCGCTGGCCTCGCCGCCGTAGATCGCCTCGACCGTGTCACCGATCTCACGCGCCTTGGCGAGCATTTCGAGCGTGATCGTCTTGACCTTGTCGCCGTCCGTCTCGGCGTAGACCCAAACCTTGGAGAGAGCCATCAGATCACCTTCAAGTTCTCGAGTGCTTCAACGATCTTCTGGAAACCCTCACCGTCGTCTTCGATGATCGTGCCGGCCTGGCGCTCCTCGGCCTTGTCGACGGCAACGATCTCTTGGCCGGCTCCGGCCCATCCGACGATCGAGGGGTCGATGCCGAGATCGGCGACCTTCACCTCGTCGACCGGCTTCGACTTCGCCGCCATGATCCCCTTGAAGCTCGGATAGCGAGGCTCGACCACTCCGGCGGTCACGGAGACGACGCACGGCAGCGGGCATTCGACCTCGTCGTAACCCGCCTCGGTCTGGCGCTGCACTTTGGCGGTGCCGTCCGTGATCTCGATGTGCTTGGCGAACGTGACCGACGGGAGACCGAGTACCTCCGCGACCTGCTCCGGCACGGTGCCTGTGTAGCCATCGGACGACTCGGTCGCCGCGAGCACCAGGTCGAACTCGGTGCGCTTGATGGCTGCAGCGAGGACCTTCGCAGTGTCGAGAGCGCCGGCGCCCTTCAGTGCATCGTCGCTCACGAGCACTGCTTTGGCGGCACCCATGGCGAGCGCGGTGCGCAGCCCGGAGGTCTCGCTGTTCGGTGCCATCGAGATGAGCGTGACCTCACCACCACCGGCCTTGTCGACCAACTGCAGCGCCATCTCGACGCCGTACGAGTCGGACTCGTCGAGGATGAGCTTCCCGTCGCGCTTCAACGTGTGATCGGCGTTGAGCGCGCCCGGCTCCGCCGGATCGGGGATCTGTTTCACGCAGACAGCGATATTCATAGGCGTTGGATCTTGCCAGCAGCGGCGCGGGCGTGACCAACTGGCGTGCAGTGCGGCTCCTGCTCATCGTGAACTCCTCGGCATCATCCGTGACCGCACGGGGCCGGGTGGTGATCCGAAAGGCGCTCTCCGCCGACCACCAGGTCACGATGGCCGAAACGAACCGCCGGGGCCACGCCACCCGGTTGGCCCAAGGGGCGGCCAACGACGGGGTCGACGTCGTGGTGTGCCTCGGTGGCGACGGGACGCTCAACGAGGTCGCCAATGGGTTGGCCGGCACACAAACCGCGCTCGCACCCTTACCGGGGGGCTCGACCAACGTGTTCGCCCGCACGATCGGGCTGCCCAACGATCCGATCGAGGCCACCGGCGCCTTGCTCGACGGGTTGAGCAACGATCGCATCGAGCGGGTCGGTTTGGGTTCGGTGAACGGCCGCTACTTCCTCTTCCACGTCGGGCTCGGCTTTGACGCCGTCGTCGTGAAGCAGGTCGAACGGCGCGCGGGGCTCAAGCGCTACGCATCGCATCCGCTCTTCATCTACGCAACATTCGCGACGTGGTTCCGGCACTACGACCGGAGCCGGCCGCGGTTCTCGGTACGCGAAGACCAGGGGCCCGTCATCGACGACGGCTACTTCGCGATCTGCTTCAACACGAACCCGTACACGTTTCTCGGGAACCGGCCGTTCAACGTCATCCCCGAAGCGACGCTCGACCGCGGGCTGGCGATCGTGACGTTCCGGTCACTCGGGCTGTGGGCGCTCGCCAGTGCGGCCGCCAGCGCGCTCGGGTTCGGACGCGACATCCGCCGTCTCAAGCACCTCGACGTGCGCTCCGACCTGACCAACCTCACCGTCGACGGTCACGGCCCGTTCCCGTATCAAGTCGACGGCGACTACCTCGGCGAGACCGAGCGCCTCGTGTTTCGCCACGAACCCGAGATCCTCCGCCTGGTCATGCCGGTATAGTCAGCGACGGAGCACGCTCGCGGCGACGTCGGGGACGTTCGTGACGATGCCGTCGACCCCCATCTCGGCGAGCTCCAGGATGCGCGCCGGGTCGTCGACCGTCCACACGTTGAGCTTCAACCCGGCATCGTGCACGAGCTCCACCAACTCCGATGTCACGGTGCCATCCCACGGATGCAGCGCGACGTGACCGGCCGCCACCACCGCGTCGATGGTGCGCTGCGGATCGCGCAGGTCGAATGTCAGTAACGCGCAGCCGATGTTCGGTCCAACCGCTCGCACCCGTGCCAACGTCGGGACATCAAACGAGGACACGATGATCGGCTGCGAGCACTCCTCGATCGCCGCGACGACGGGTTCGACGAGGGCGGCAGTCGCGTCGAAGTCCACGTCGTGTGATGAGTTCTTGATCTCGACGTTCACCCCGAGTGGCCGGCACGCCTCGAGCGCCTCGGCCAACGACGGCACGGCCGCGGGGAGGTCGGCAGCACGCAACTCGACGATGGCCCGACCGTCGGGCAAATGGGCGTCGTGGTGCACCGCGAGCGCGCCCTCCGCGGTGCGGCGCACGTCGAGCTCGACCCATTCGGCGCCCAACGGCCCGGCCGCCCGGAACGCGTCCAGTGTGTTCTCTGCGTAGGCGGCTGACGCCCCTCGGTGGGCGATAATCGAGGTTTGCAGGATTATCATTTCGGGCAGCGAAACAACTGCTTGCCCCTGTTAGCAGGGACAGTTACGATCCCTCTACTTCCAGCTACACCCGTTCTTGAAATGCGACGGGGTAGCATGTGAAACTCGTCACAAAGTGCCCTTCGTGACACCGAACCACCTGGAGGACCGGTGGCGCTGCCCCAATCTGTCGAGCCATTTTCCATCGAACAAGACGACTGGCGCGACGTTGCGGCGTGCCGGGACACCAACCCCGACCTGTTCTTCCCGGTCGGTACGACTGGTCCTGCCATCGAGCAGATCGAGCAGGCCAAAGCCGTCTGCCGGGAGTGTCCGGCGCAATCCGCCTGCCTCGAGTTCGCCCTCGTGACGAACCAGGACTCGGGCGTGTGGGGCGGCACCTCGGAAGAGGAACGCCGCAAGCTGCGCCGGGCATGGGTCGCCCGCCAGCGCCGCGCCTCCTGAGGGGCGTCACCGCCGCTCACCCAACCCCCCCGACCACGGCTCCCCGGTCGAGTGGAACCATCAGCGTGACCACCGTTCCTGGCCGATCCGCATTCCCCTCTCCGGCGTGCAACTCGATCGTTCCACCCAACTCCGACGTCACCAGCGTGCGCACGATCGACAGGCCGAGACCCATCGAGATGTCGAGGTCGAACCCGTCAGGCAACCCGGCACCGTCGTCGATCACCTGAACGGTCAGCCGACCGTCCGCCCGTTGCAGGCTGAGGACGACCTCGCCTGCGTCGATGTCCTTGCCTTCGGGATACGCGTGATCGAACGCGTTCTGGAGCAACTCGTTCAGCACGACGGCCAGTGGCGTGGCGACCTGCGCGGGAAGGTTCCCGGCGTCGCCGTCGACACGACACCGCACTGGCCTGTCGGGCGTGTGGAACGCTTCCTCGACCATGCGGCACACCGGCCGCACGATCTCCACGAAGGGCACGTCCTCGCCCGCTTCCCGGCTCAGGATCTCGTGCACCAGCGCGATCGATCGCACTCGTCGGACGGATTCTTCGATTGCCGCCTTGGCTTCGGGCGATGCCAGCCGCCGGCCTTGTAGTCGTAGCAACGACGAGATCGTCTGCAAGTTGTTCTTCACGCGGTGGTGGATCTCGCGGATCGTGGCGTCCTTCGACAGCAGCAACCGGTCACGGCGACGCAGCTCGGAGATGTCGCGTAGGAGGACGACGGCGCCCGACACCTCACCTTGATCGATCAGCGGGACGCACCGGAACAACACCGTGATCTCCGGACCTTGCTCGAGCTCCTCGGTGACCGGCCCGGGTAGCGCGAAGGCTTGGTGAACCGGGGCCTCGTCGAGGCCGAGCTCGCCGAGGCGCATGCCTTCCGTGTTGGCGTGCACGCCGACTCGGTGGAGCGCCGACACTGCGTTCGGCGACGTGTATTCGACCCGGCCCTGATCGTCGAGCAGCATCACGCCGTCGCCGACTCTGGGCGCCTCCTCGGGCTCCTGATCGTCGGTCGAGAACGGAAAGACGCCGGCCGCGATCATCCGGGCGAAGCGGTTGAAGATCTCGACGTAGACGCGCTCGAGCTCGCCCGGCTGGCGCCCGAACGCAAGGGCTGACTCGCGAGTGGTGACGCCGATCACCTCTCCGTTCCAGCGGACCGGGATGGCGAGCACCCGGACCTGCTCTTTGAGGCCTGTGATCTCGACGGTGTCCTCGACGATCTCGCCGGACCGGAAGCTGTTGGCCACCAGCGGTCGCTCGTCCGCAGTCAGGACGTTGCCGACCCAGTCGCTGCGGTAGACGGTCTGCGTGGTGGCCGGCCGGATCTGGCCGAGGATGATGAACGACTCGGGCTCGTCCTGCGCAGCGCGCACGGGCGCGTAGAGGAGAAGGTCGGCGAAGCAGAAGTCGGCCAACACGCCCCACGTGCCGACGAGCCGCTGGAGATGCGCGAGTTCCTGGCTGTCGAGATCAGTGCGCAGGCGCGCCAGTTCGGCCAGAGAGGACACAAGCGAAGGCTAGGGGCTGATCGTCAGCCCGGATCCGACGGGATTACTGGGAGTTGGCGAGCTCGCGCTCGGTCGTCGTCCACTTCGCCCAGCACGTCGGGCAGTGCTGGTACATCGTGTGCTCGATGAGGTCAATGCTGTCGAGGTAGCCGTTGGCACCACACTCGGGGCACGGCGTCGGGTACCCGAACTTCTGAACCGGGGGACGCTCGCGGAGGTCGATGTCCGCAACCTGCTGCTTTCGGCCAAACAACGCCATCTCCACGCCTCCCGTTCCGCGTGACCCGATGGGAGTCGGGTCACGCGCAGTGTAGGCC
>JBEEGD010000470.1:0-12433 GCA_041166685.1 Acidimicrobiaceae bacterium
CTCGATGGCGAACCGGATGCACTTGCCAACCCGCACGCCGCTGACGCCGTCGAAGCCGAGGGTGGGCAGCGAGCGCTCGATCGTGGCGCCTTGCGGATCGGCGACTCCGGCTCGAAGTTGCACCTCGACGACAACGGAGAACGTCACCCTTGCAGCCTACGCACCCGGCCAGTCGTCGAGAGACCTCCCGGTGATGCGTTCGTAGCCGTCGCGATAGCGCGCGCTCGTGGCGTTCACGATGTCGTCGGAGAGCGGCGGGGGAGGCGGGCTCTTGTCCCAGTCGAGGCCGTCGAGGTAGTCGCGCAGTGGCTGCTTGTCGAAGGCCGGCGGCGTGATGCCGGGTTTCCATTCGTCGGCCGGCCAGAAACGCGAGGAGTCAGGCGTGAGCACCTCGTCGCACAGGACGAGCTCGCCGTCGACGAAACCGAGTTCGAATTTCGTGTCGGCAATGATGATGCCGCGCTCGGCCGCCCGCTCCGAGCCCCGCCGGTACAGCTCGAGGCTGATGTCACGGGCTCGTGTCGCCGCTTCCTGCCCAACGAGGTCGACGGCCTGCTGGAAGCTGATGTTCTCGTCGTGCAGGCCCTGCTCGGCCTTCGTCGACGGTGTGAACACCGGCTCCGGAAGCTGATCGGACTCTTGCAAACCACTCGGGAGCTTCGCGCCGTGCATCGTTCCGGTGGCCTTGTACTCCTTCCACGCGGAGCCCGACAGGTAGCCCCGCACGATGCACTCGACCATCAGCATCTCCGCCCGGTGGCACAGCATCACCCGGCCCTCCCACTCAGGGAGCCGGGCTTCTTCTGGGAGATCGTCGAGGTCGGTGGAGATGAGATGGCTGCCCGCGACGTCCCGCAGATGCTCGAGCCAGAACGCGGTCATGGCGGTGAGCACTCGGCCCTTGCTCGGGATCGGCTCGTTCATGACGACGTCGAATGCGGACATGCGATCGGAGGTCACCATCAACAAGCGATCGTCGCCGGCGTCGTAGATGTCGCGGACCTTGCCGGAATAGAGGTGGCGAAGACCTGCCATCAGACGGATCCTCGCCGCGACGAGGGAAGCGCCAACGACGGGTCGCACTCATCAACGAGCGACCCGTAGCGGAGAGAGTTGATGTCGGAATGGAACATGACGCCGACCGTACCTCCTACAGGATCGGTTCCGGTTGGTAGTTCGCGGCTTCGGGGAGACGTTCGACGATCGCTTCGACGCGTTGCGCGAAGGCCGCGACTTGTGCGGTCGCCGCGCCCGTGAACGACAGCGGATCCGCGACGATTGCGTCGAGGTCGGCGCGCGACAGCCGTAGCCGAGAGTCGGCCGCCAGGCGATCGAGCAGGTCGTTGCCTTCCGCGGCCTTCTCGCGAAGTTCGAGTGCGACGGCGACGGAATGCTCCTTGATGGCCTCGTGGGCGACCTCACGGCCGACGCCAGCCTTCACCGCCGCAATCAGCACCTTCGTGGTGGTGAGGAACGGAAGGTAACGATCGAGCTCACGACCGATGACCGCGGGATAGGCACCGAGTTCGTCGAGCACGGTGAGCAGCGTTTGGAACACGCCGTCGGTGGCGAAGAAGGCGTCGGGCAGCACGACCCGGCGTACGACCGAGCAGCTGACATCACCCTCGTTCCATTGGTCGCCGGCAAGGGACGCCGCCATCGTGAGATGGCCGCGCAACACGTTCATGAGTCCGTTGATGCGCTCGCACGAGCGGGTGTTCATCTTGTGGGGCATCGCCGACGACCCGACCTGTCCGGGAACGAAGCCTTCGGTGACCAGTTCGTTGCCGGCCATCAACCGGATCGACGTCGCCAACGAGGACGGCCCGGCCGCGCACTGCACGAGCGCGGCGACCACGTCGAGATCGAGCGACCGGGGGTACACCTGCCCGACCGACCCGAGCGTCTGATCGAAACCCAAGTGCCGGGCGACCGCCTCCTCGAGCTGTTCCAACTTGGAGCTGTCGCCGTCGAGGAGGTCGAGCTGGTCCTGGGAGGTGCCCATCGGACCCTTGATCCCCCGCAACGGATACCGGGTGATGAGATCTTCGAGACGGGCGAACGCCACGAGCAGCTCTTCGCCCGCGGTCGCGAACCGCTTGCCCAACGTCGTTGCCTGCGCGGGCACATTGTGTGAGCGCCCGACCATCACCAGCTCCGCATGCTCGGTCGCCAGCGACGCCAGCCGGGCGAGGGCCGCGACCACCCGGCCGCGCACGAGCTCGAGCGACGCCCGCACCTGGAGCTGCTCGACGTTCTCGGTGAGGTCTCTCGACGTCATGCCCTTGTGGATGTGCTCGGACCCGGCCAGCGCGGCGAACTCGTCGATCCGGGCCTTCACGTCGTGCCGGGTCACCCGCTCCCGTGCTTCGATCGAGTCGAGATCCACATCCTCCACGGCCGCGGAGTACGCCTCGATGACACCGTCGGGTACGTCGATGCCCAGCGCCTTCTGGGCTTCGAGCACGGCCAGCCAGAGCTGGCGTTCGAGGACGACTTTGCGGCGCGGTGACCAGATCTCGACGAGGGGTGCCGACGCGTAACGGGCAGCGAGCACATTCGGGATCAATTCGGTCATGGGCCGTCTGTCCTTACCGCGTTTGGCCACGATCAGAGGTCAAGTATCTCGCGGAACGTGCCGAAGCATGAACGGATAGCTGGAGCGCCGACTTCACGGGGTAGGGGATATGCAGGGACGATGCGACAAGCACTTGTTCGATGGCGCGGAAGACCGCTGCGGCAAGTGTGGATACGAGTTCTGTGGCGAGTGCCTGGTGTACTCGTTCGGGCCCAAGAAGCCCCCGTTCTGTATCCCGTGCGCGGTTGCGGCCGCCGGCATTCGAAACAACGCCGGCAACCGACCGATCGCGGGTACGGGCGAGCTGAAGCAGCTCCGCAAGGAGCGTCGATCGGCATTCCGCCGGCAGCGTCGCGAGCAAGTCGTCACTGAGCCGACGTTCGACGTGCTGTCAGACCCGTCGACGGGGCCGCTCACCGCTCCGTCACCCGTCCTTCCTGCGACCTACTAGGACGCGCTCGCGCGCTCCCGACGATCGTCGGCGAGCTTGGCGACAAGATCCTCGTCACCGATCGCCAACATCTGCACAACGAGCAGCGCGGCGTTCACCGAACCGTCGATCGCAACGGTCGCGACAGGAATCCCACGGGGCATCTGCACCGTCGCGTACAGCGCGTCCAGGCCGTTGAGCGCGCCACTTGACAGCGGCACTCCCACGACCGGCAACGTCGTGTGCGCGGCAACCGCACCAGCGAGATGGGCGGCCAGCCCTGCGCCACAGATGATCGCGGCGTAGCCGTTCTCGCGGGCGCCCCCGGCGAACTCGGCAACACCCGCGGGGTTGCGGTGTGCGGACAGCACTCGGACATCGGCTTCGATGCCGAACTTCTCGAGCGTGTCCGCCGCGGGTTGCATCTTGTCCCGATCGTTCGGCGATCCCATCAGGATCCCAACCTTCACGTGTCCGTCTCCTCCTTGGCCGCAGCCGCGGCAATGTCGTTCCGATACTGCATCCCGGCGAACCCAACCCGGCGGACACCTTCATACGCGCGATCGCGCGCCGTCGCGATCGTCGGACCGAAGCCGACGATGCTCAGCACTCGTCCGCCGGCGGTGACGAGCCGGCCCTCGCTGTCGCGATCGACGCCCGCGCAGAAGACAACCGTGCCAGGCACGTCGTCGATCGCGTCGAGTGAGTCGATCACCGCACCGGTTCGCGGCGACTCGGGGTATCCGGGTGTTGCACCTACGACGCACACCGCGGCGTCGCTGATGAACGTCGGCTCGTGATCGCTCAACGCGCCGTCGGCCGCAGTCGCGAGCAGATCGACCAGATCGGACGACAACCGCGGCAGCACGACTTGGGCTTCGGGGTCGCCGAAGCGCACGTTGTATTCGACGAGCTTCAAACCGTCCGGCGTGAGCATCAGCCCGCCATACAGCGTGCCGCGATAGTCGATCCCCTCGGCGCGCAACGCGGCCAGCGTTGGCTCGACGAAGCGGTCCATCACCACGCCGAGAAGGTCGTCGCCGGCGATCGGTACTGGTGAGTAGGCGCCCATACCGCCGGTGTTGGGACCGTTGTCGCCTTCGTAGGCGCGCTTGAAGTCCTGTGCGGGCGACAGGAGAACGGCTCGATGGCCGTCACACACGGCCAGCACCGACAACTCCGGCCCGGCCATTCCTTCTTCGATCACCACCGTCCGGCCGGCCTCGCCGAACGACGCGCCAGCGAGCTTGGCCTTCACGTCGTCCTCGGCTTCGATGAGCGACTCGGTCACGAGGACGCCCTTGCCATCCGCCAACCCGTCGGTCTTGACGACGAACGGAGGCTTCATCGTGCGCAAGAAGTCGAGGGCAAGTGCGGCGTCGCTGAAGGTCGCATGCTGCGCCGTCGGCACGCCCGCCTTGGCCACGAGCTGCTTCATCCATCCCTTCGAACCTTCGAGCCGCGCCCCGTCGACGCCGGGGCCGTACACGCGCTTGCCCTGCGCCCGGAGTCGATCGGCCAGGCCGGCCACCAGAGGCTTTTCCGGGCTGATCACGAACAGGTCGCCGTCGAGCTCCTCCGGCGGCGATGCGACCGCGTTGGGGGTGCCGGCGTTGCCGCCGCTCACGACGACGTCGTCGGCTGAGCGCGACAGCACGTGCGCGAGCACGTGCGCTCGTGCGTCGCCGCCGACCACCACGACCCGCATCGCGGGTCAGCCTCCTACTTGGACGTATTGGTCGCGCGCGGGGCCGACACCGATGAGATGAATCGGCACCCCCACCTGATCCTCGAGTAGCTCGACGTACCGACGAGCAGCCGCCGGAAGATGATGCGCTTCGGTTGCATTCGACAAGTCGGTTCGCCAGCCCGGCAACTCTTCGTAGACCGGGCGAACCTTGTGCAACACCGACTGGTTGTCAGGCCAGTGTTCGATGCGGCTCCCGTCGACCTCGTAGCCGACACAGACCTTTACGGTCTCGAGCAGGTCGAGAACGTCGAGCTTCGTCAACGCCACCTCGGACAACGAGTTGAGCTGGACCGCGTGGCGCAACATGACCGCGTCGAACCAACCCGCTCTCCGGCGCCGACCGGTGTTCGTTCCGAACTCATGCCCGCGCTCGACGATGAGATCGCCGGTCTCGTCCTCGAGTTCGGTCGGAAACGGACCCGACCCCACCCGGGTGACGTACGCCTTCGCGACTCCCACGACGCGATCGATGTGACGCGGGCCGACGCCCGCACCCGTACACGCACCGCCCGCCACCGGGTTCGATGACGTCACGAACGGATAGGTGCCGTGATCCAGATCGAGGAACGTCGCTTGCGCACCCTCGAGCAAGACGTGGTGGCCGAGGTCGAGCGCGTCGTGCACGAAGCGGACCGTGTCGCACACGTACGGTTCGAGTTGTGGGGCCAACTCGTCGAGGTAGGTCCGGACGATGTCAGCCCGATCGATCGGCAGCTGGTTGTAGACCTTGGCGAGGAGGGCGTTCTTCTCCTTGAGCACGATGTCGAGCTTCTGCTCGAAGATCTTGCGATCAAAGAGGTCTTGCACTCGCAGTCCGACGCGTGACGCCTTGTCGGCGTACGCCGGACCGATTCCGCGCTTGGTGGTTCCGAGCTTGTTCTTGCCCAGATAGCGCTCGGTGACACGATCGAGTGCCTGGTGGTACGGCAGGATCAGGTGCGCGTTCGTCGACACCTTCAAGCGACTGCAATCGACGCCGCGCCGCGTCAACACGTCGACTTCGGAGAGCAACACCGCCGGATCGACCACGACGCCGTTCCCGATCACCGGAGTGATGTGGTCGTACAGGATCCCGCTCGGCACGAGTTGCAGAGCGAAGCGCTCGCCGTCAGGGGTGACGAGCGTGTGCCCCGCGTTGTGGCCGCCCTGGTAGCGCACGACCACCTGCATCTCTTTGGCAAAGAGGTCGGTGAAGCGGCCCTTGCCCTCATCACCCCATTGAGTGCCGACCACAACGGTCGCAGGCACAGCGCTCTCCTTCGTCCGCGATCGCGGCCGAACGATCGTAGTTGGTGATCAATACGGGTCCGACCGTCATTCCATTGGACGCCAGTTGGTGCGACGCTGCTACCGTCACCCAGAGTGACGCCCGAAACGTCCGACTTACCCATCGAACGCGCCCGAGCAGGTGACAGCGAGGCGCTCGAGGCCGTCTACCGCGCGCTACACCCCCCGGTGTTCGCCTACCTGCGCTCGTTCCTGCCCTACGAGGATGCCGAAGACGCGGCATCCGACGTGTTTATCGCCGTCGCTCGCGGGCTCTCGGCGTTCGAAGGCTCGAAGCCCGCGTTCCGGTCGTGGGTCTTCACGATTGCGCACCACAAAGGCGCAGACGTGTGCCGGCGCCAGCGTCGCCGCCGGACCCACACGGTTGCACCTGGGGACATCGCCCACGCGGTGCCCGGTGGCGACGCGGAGGACGACGCCCTGGAGATCGTGGGAACGGACTCGACGCTCGTGCACATCTCGGGGCTGCCTGCAGCTCAAGCCGAAGTGCTGCTGCTACGGATCGTGGCCGATCTCCCATACGCCGATATCGCCCGGATCCTGGGTAAGCGACAAGAGGCTGTCCGTGCCCTCCAGCTGCGCGCGTTGCGCCGGCTGGCCCGACAGTTTGCGGAGCGAGAGGTGGCGTCGTAATGGCGCACTCCGTCGCGGACGTCGGTCTCGAGCTGTTCATCATGGAGCGCCAGGTCGTGCTCCATGAAGAGGCCGAAGCCCTCCGACGCAGGCGCCGGTGGTTGCGCGCCACCGGGTTTGCGGTGTTGCTCAGCGCGCTGGGCAGCGGGACCGGCCTCGCCGCCGCCCGGACCGGCCCTGTCCCCGCGGCCGAGTCCGCGATCGACTTCCTCTTCCCCGGCGACCCGCCGCCGCCCGACGAGCTCCCACCTATTCCGGTTGCCGCGCTCCGGGCGACCGAAACTGCGACGGTGACTGCGCGCGACGCTGCGGCGTCCAGCGGCTCGGCCGTCGCGCCCGCACACGTCATTCCGGCAAATGCACCGCCCTCGGTGCCCCCGACTGCGTCAACGCCGGGGAACTCCGGCGACGCGCCGGGCCATGCAACCGCCAGGAATGGCGCCGCACCCGGCAATTCCGGCGACCACGGCAACCCCTCCCCGCCGGGTCAGTCCAAGGACCCTGGCAATCCGCATCCGCCCGGACAGGTGAAGAAGGCCGACGCCTCGTAGGAGCGAGCCTGCGCCGTCAGTTCAGGCGGGTAAATGAACGAAGCTCGATCTCGAGATCTTCGATGATGCCTGCCAACCCCGGGTCGCACAGCGTTCGCACTTCGATCTCGCGCTCCGCGCCATAGACGTCGTCGACCTCGCCCAACGCGGGGTGACAACCGAGCTCCGTGACCCCCGGAGGCAGGTCCTCGAGGATCGCCGTGAGCGCCTCGACCGTGATGCTCTCGGGCATCGGGTAGCCGCGGCCGTCCTGTCCGTAGAAGGCGCCGCAGTAGGTGATGCCAGGAGTGACATCGCGGACCGGCACGCCGAGACGGGCGCCAACAGCGCTGACGATGGCTCGCACGGGCTCAGACCGGTGCGTGTGCTGGTGCGAGTCGATGTGGGTTGGTGGCCGCCCCATCAACGCGACGAACCTCTCGACCTGCGCCGCGACCTCGAGCTCGACTGCCTCGGCATCGTTGGTGTCGACCACCTGATAGCGCAGTCGCCACTCGTCGTTGGTGTACTCCCACTCCGCCAAGTCGATGTGGAGCCCGACACTCAGTTGTGGGTGACCACTCGCGTACGCCGCTGCCGACTTTGCGTCGGGCCAACGAACCATCATCGTTGCCGCGGTCACGATGCCGTCCTCGTGGGCACGGGCAATGCCCGCGTTGATTTCGGGCGTGCGACCGAAGTCGTCTGCGTTGACGATCAGCGTTCGCTTCACAGGCCGAGCCTCGCGCCGGTCTCGAACGCCTCCGCAAGCCAATCGCGCGCGTGCTCCGCCGGCGGGCTCCAACCCGGTGACCAACCGAGCCATTGCATGGCCAGGTGCAGGCGGCAACAGTCCATCATCTCGTCGAAATCCGGAGTGATCCACGGGAGCGCTCCGGCAGCCTGGACATAGGCGTCGACGAGCCGAACACGAGTCTCGTGGTCCCACCCGCTCGTGAGGGCCGCGACGTCGAGCAGCGGTGGGCCGACAGCCGCCATCTCCCAGTCGACGAGCCGCGGAGTCGCCGAGATCATCACGTTCGACGGGTACATCTCACCGTGGATGAACGTGGTCGGCAGTAGCACCAGCCGATCGATGACGTCGTCGTAGCGCGCCACGAGCTGCTGCAGTCGCGGATCGCGCACGACCATCAGCGCCCGCGTTGGCCAGCGAGCGAAGAGGTCCGCGTCGTAGTGCAGGAGGTGCGGATTCAACGCGTCGACATCGATCCCCATTGACCGCTGATGGAACCGCGCAACCCACGCGGCGGTCGATTCCCACACGGCGACATCGCCAACCTGCCAGAGCTCGATGCCCTCCACCTTCTCGATGAGCAGCCAGTCGTCGCCTCCCCCGTAGTAGGTCGGCGCAGCATCGAACAACGGCAATAGCCGTCGATAGGTCTCGATCTCGCGGCTCGGGTCGTACAGGAAGTCGGGCTTCGATTGCTTCGCAACGCGCAGGAGTCGATCCCACGACAGGTCCTTCAGAACGAGGTCCAGCGTGCGACCATCGTCGAGCTCAACGTGCAGCCGCTCGAGGGAGAAGCTTGTCGCGTAGTCGTACAGCTCGCGCTCGATCGAAACGACGCCGGCTGGCAACGCTTCTGCGATGGCGGCGTCGTCGATCATGTTGACGTCAAGTGTCCAAGAAGCCGCTCGAGAACCTTGCTCGAATCGAGGTAGCCCTCAGCAATCTCGCGGGCGGCCTTCTGGTGCCTTGGATAGTCGCAGCTGATCTCGTCGACGACGGCCAGGGCACTGTCGATGGTCGCAAAAGACAAGAGGCCGACTCCGGTCGGGAGCGCGTCGCCGAACCCGGTGTCCTGAGCCGCGACCGGCCGCCCGCTGGCGAGATAGCACGCGCTGCGGTCGCTGAACCATCCAGACCTCGAGACGACATAGCCGCTCTTGGCGATGCCCAGTTCTGCCTTCGAGCCCTGCACGAACGAGCGATAGTCATCCGGGGTGCCGGCCAGGACTCGCGGGTCAAGTAACTCCCAGCCGTTCACCTGTAAGGCGTGCAGGTCCGCTGTCTCGTCCGGATGAACGGCGAGCGCAAGCGCGAACCGTTCTCCGGATCGAGTTGGCAGTTCGATGTACTCGCGCAACGAGTGCGCCCTCTGTCCATAGAACACGCCGTCGTGCTGGATCGACCCGTAGCCACGCCAGTTGCCGACCGTCGTGAACGCGTCGTGCACGATGTCGTCGGCTGGACGCCACTCGCTGAGCACGACCGGAGGCAGGGTTGTGAGCCACGTCCTGTCACATGTCGGGACATGGCAGTCGGGCTTCCCGATGTTCGTCCCGACCGTCACAAAGTGCGTGTGCGCATCGAAGCGCATGTCGATGCCTTCGACCGCCTGCCACAGCTGAACGAAGGCTGGATCCAGGTCGAGGTAAGCGCGCACGGAAATGCCTTCGAGCAACGACTGGTCGGTGAGCATCCCGGAGACGTTCAGCAACAGGTCAGCCTCGGTCGCAAACTGGAGCAGTGCCCGGTAGGCAGCACCGGCGGTGTCGTGGGTCGATTCTTCGAGCAGCGCCCAGTGTTCGACTCCCGCCGCGGCCATCGCAGTGCGGGCGTATGTCACGGTCGCGGAAGACAACGCGTCCACTGGCTCGACGAGCATCACGTCGTGGCCGAGTGCACGCAGACCGAGCACGTACTGCAACACGGCCCACGTTGCGCCACCATGGTGCGGATCGCCGGCGACCATGCCGCTTACGACGACCTTCAGGCGATCGGTCACTAGCGTGCAGTCTGGTGCAGAACGGCACGATCGTCGTCGGCGGATCCCTTGCGCAGCGACCCGGACACGGCGGGCACGCGTGGGTGTTCCTCAACTACCTCCTCGGTCTTCAACGCCTCGGTTGGGATGTCTTTTTCGTCGACCGCCTCGAGCCCGAAATGTGCGCTGACATGACGACCAACGTGGCTTGGCTGCGCGACGTGATGGCGGCCTTTGATCTCGCCGAACGGTGGGCTCTCTTGTACGACGGCGGACGAGAAGTGGTGAACTCGACGCGAGTGCTGGTCGAGCAGACTGTCGACAACGCGACGCTGTTCCTCAACGTGATGGGCTACATCGACGACGAGCGAGTCATGGCCGGCGCCGAACGACGCGTCTTCCTTGACATCGACCCAGGGTTCGGGCAGATGTGGCAGGCAACGGGACTCCAGGAGATGTTCGTCGGTCACGACGACTACGTGACCATCGGCGAGAACATCGGCGCGCCGGGCTGCACGATTCCAACGTGTGGAGTCGACTGGATCACGACGAAGCAGCCGGTCGTCCTCGGACAATGGCCGGTCACACCCATCAGTTCGACGACATTCACCAGCGTCGTGTCGTGGCGGGGACCATTCGCGCCCGTCGAGTTCGAGGGCGAGACCTACGGGCTTCGCGTCCACGAGTTCCGTAGGTTTCTCGAGTTGCCGGCGAAGACGGGCGAACCCTTCGAGCTCGCGCTCGACATCCATCCGGACGAGGCTGATGACCTCGTGCGCCTGAGCGAATCGGCCTGGAACCTCGTTGATCCAAGGGTCGTCGCCGGGGACCCACATACCTATCGCGACTATGTGCAGCGATCGGGCGCCGAGCTGATGATCGCCAAGAACCTGTACGTGCGATCGCGGAGCGGCTGGTTCAGCGACCGAAGCGCCTGCTACCTCGCAGCAGGGCGCGCCGTTGTTGCGCAGAACACCGGACTCGACGATTGGCTCCCATCTGGCGACGGACTCCTCCTGTTCGACTCCCTCGATGAGGCGATCGACGCGGTGAAGGCTGTGGCGGCTGATCCACGACGTCACTCCCGCGCCGCACGGGAGATCGCGGAGGCGCACTTCGGGTCCGACGTCGTGCTCACGCGCCTCCTCGATCGGCTGAGCGTGTCGTGAGCGCCGCGACGATCGTCGTGGCGGGCGCGCTGGCCAACAAGGCGGGCAGTGGCGGCGAGGCCTGGGTGCGGATGAGCTGGCTGACTGGGTTCCAACGTGTGGGCTTCGATGTGCGCTTCGTCGAACAACTCTCGGGCGGCTCCCAAGAACAGATCCACTACTTCCGCGATGTCGTTGCGGAGTTCGGGGTGACCGACGTGTCGACCTTGATCGCGGACGGGCGAACGGTACTCGGTCCACCCGTCGAGTCATTGTTCGACATCGCGTCGAGCTCGCCCCTCGTGAACATCTCCGGTCACCTCGACGGGCCGTTGCGTGACGCCTTCCGCACTCGCATCTACATCGACATTGATCCCGGCTTCACGCAGATCTGGCACGAACAAGGTCTGCTGGGTGACGCACTCGAGCGACACACGGAACATTTGACCATCGGTGAGAACATCGGCACGAAGTACTGCGATCTCCCGACGGGCGGATTTCGCTGGCGGCCGACCCGACAGCCGGTTGTCCTCGATCAATGGCCGGTGACGCCGACACCTGAATCCGCGCGCTTCACAACGGTGGCCAACTGGCGCGGGCCCTACGGGCCGGTGGAATGGCAGGGTCACTCGTACGGTCTCAAGGTGCACGAGTTCCGAAAGTTCATCGAACTCCCGCGTCACGCGCCGGGGACATTCGAGGTGGCGCTGTCGATCGATCCGAGCGACGAGAAGGATCGGCTCGCACTCATCGAGAATGGGTGGAAGCTGACTGATCCGGTCGAGGCGTCATCCACACCTACCGCTTTTCGCGAGTACGTGATGAACTCGGGTGCGGAGTTTTCGGTAGCGCAAGGGATGTACGTGGACTCGAACTGTGGCTGGTTCAGCGATCGGAGCGTGCGCTACCTCGCCGCTGGTAAGCCCGTGATCGTGCAGGACACCGGATTCGGAACGTGCCTGCCGGTCGGGGAGGGGCTGCTTCCTTTCTCCTCTGTCGCTGGCGTTGCGTCGGCTATCCGCGCGCTGGAAAGCGACTACGAACACCACGCGCTTGCCGCAAGAAGCCTTGCGCAGAGCCATTTCGACGCGATCTCACTCACAAGAGCCGTGATCGACACCGGCAACTGAGGCTAATCGCTTGGCCGCTTCGCGAGATACACGGTTCGATCAGAAGTCTCACTAGGTATCTCCGTGAGATCGGAGAGCCCAACCCACTCGAGCATCTCTGCCAGGCAACGTTTCGTAGGTATCCATTTCGGAATGAAGTGGCTCGCCGACTCAGCTGGGAGCCGCAGGTAGAGGAAGGCATTTTCTTCGTCGTCGACGGTGACGCTCTCGATCAA
>JBEEGD010000471.1:0-3656 GCA_041166685.1 Acidimicrobiaceae bacterium
CTTCGTCCACCACTTGGCGGAGTCGACGATGGCGTCGAGGCGGTCGGGGTCGAAGGCGGTGAGCGTGGTCATTCCCCAGAGGAGGGTGACGATGGATGTCGTCACGCGCGTTCGGTCGCGCGCGGCGATCTCGCCTCGGTTCACGGCGCGGTCGACGAGGTGGGCGTAGAAGTCGAGCGCGGCACGAGGCTCGAGGTCCGCGTCCGCAAGCTCGGGGTGCTCGTGATCGAGCAGTACGCGCAGCACGAGTCGGATGTGCTCGGGTCGCTCGCGCAGGAGATCGCGTGATCGGTCGAGCAGCGCGTCGATCTCTTCGACGAGGGAGCCTCGTCCCGCGACGACCTGTTCGTAGTCGGCGTAGATCTGGTCGATCGAGTCCTCCCACGCAGCCACGAACAGCGCGGCCTTCGACGGCGCGTACGTGTAGAGCGTCATCGCCGTGGCGCCCGCGCCGGCGGCGATCGACCGCATCGTGGCGGCGGAGTAGCCCTTCTCGGCGAACTCGGCTCGAGCGACATCGAGCACCCGCCGGCGGGTGTCATCGGCGCTGGTGGCCACGGGGCGTCCGCGCCGCCGAGCCGGTTGTGCTGGCGCCGACGCCCTCGTGCTCATGAGCCAGACCTTACCGCTTGACCGTCTTAATTCTACAACCGTAGAATTATGGGATGTCCACCTCTGCATCTCGCGGGATCACCTTCTACGCCCACGACGACGCGCCGCTCCTCGACGACACCGGGATGATGACACCGCCCGAGATCGCCCCGGCCGTGCTCGCGGCGCTCGATCTCAGATCGCTGGCTGCAGGGTCGGTCGTCAAGGCGCTGTTCTCCGACGACCCGGCTGGCTTCAGCCTCGTGCACGCGCGGTTCGGTCCCGGGTACCGGCTGCCGCGTCACAGCCACTCCGCCGACTGCCTCTACTACGTGGTGCGTGGCGAAGCGATCATGGGGAGTCGCACGATCCGCGCCGGCGACGGGTTCTTTGTCAAGGCCGACCAGCCCTACGCCTACTACGCGGGTGACGACGGTGTGGAGGTGCTCGAGTTCCGCGCCGCCTCGAGGTTCGACATGAAGGTCCTCGATCAAACGGTCGAGCGCTGGGAGCCGATCGTCGCCGCCGCGACAGCGAATCGTGCGCGCTGGATCGCGGAGCAGCCGGCATGACGGTTCACGCATCGAGCACGACGACGTTGCCGACACCGACGGACGACCTCGACCGGGCCGAGCACGACCTGCGCACCCACGCCATCTGCGCGGTCACCGGCGTGCTCGACGACAACACACTGAGCACCGTTCGCACCGAGCTGTACGCCGCCGCGGCGCACGACCGGAGCCGCGGCTGGGAGCAGCACGACTTCGTACTGGATCCAGACGACACGAACCAGCGCGTGTGGAACGTGCTCAGCCGATCGCCGATCTTCATCGACCTCGTCGAGCATCCGGTCGCGCTCCGGCTGCTCCGATCGGTGCTCGGCTGGCCGATGCTGTTGGGCAACATCTCCGGCAACATCACCGGGCCCGGTGGCGCCGCCGGTGCCGTTCACGCCGACCAGCTGTTCGTGCCCAACCCGTGGCCGGCGGATCCACAGGGAGCGAACGCAACGTGGTGCGTCGACGACTTCACCGCCGACAACGGTGCGACGTGCTTCGTGCCTGGCAGTCACCTGCTGAACCGGGCCCCGCGATCGCCAGACGAAGGCGACGCGGTCCCGTTCGAGGCGCCCGCGGGTTCCCTGGTCCTGTTCGACGCCCGCATGTGGCACCGGACCGGTCCGAACACCACCGCTGATCGGCGCCGTGCGGCGATCTTCGCGTGGTACTCGCGCATCATCTATCGGCCGCAGGAGAACTGGTTCCTGTCCCTGAATCCCGCCGTGCGGCAGTTCGCGTCCGAGGAGCTGTTGGTGCTGCTCGGCTACAAGACCTGGGGCCTCGGACTCGTGAACGGGGCCTCACCGTCCTAGACCGATCCGCGGCCGTGCGTGCCGCAACGGGACGCTCCATTGCGCATGTACTAGACACATAGTACAGTCAATAGGCAGATCGTCCAACGAGCGACCAAAGCGCACTTGGGGGCCATGGTGCTGAGGCTTGACCACTGGATCGGCGGGAAGGCCGAGCCTCCCGCAACCGGCGACTACATCGTTTCGCGGAATCCACGAACGGGCGCGGCGGTGGCGGAGATCGCCAGAGGAACGGCGCCCGACATCGCGCTCGCGTGCGCGGCGGCTGAGGCCGCCCAGCGCGAATGGGCGGACCGCTCGCCGGCGGATCGGGGCCGCATCTTGACGGGCGTCGCGCTCGCGCTTCGAGCCGAGCTGGAGGCGGTCGTGGAGGCGGAGGCGGCCGAGACGGGCGCCCCGATCGCAAGGTTCGGTGTGGAGGGGGCAGCGCAGTATCTGGAGTTCTACGGCGCCGTGGTGCGGACGCTCGGAGGCGAAACGATCGACCTAGGGGCCGGAGCCACGTGCTTCACCCGACGCGAGCCGTTCGGTGTGGTGGCTGTCATCACGCCGTGGAACGGACCGCTGAACCAAGCGTGCCGCGATTCGGCCCCGGCGCTCGCCGCGGGAAACACCGTTGTTCTCAAGCCGTCGGAGTTCACGTCCTCATCTGCGCTGATGTTCGCCCGGATCGCCTCGGACGCTGGTCTTCCCGAGGGCGTCCTCAACGTCGTCACCGGAACAGGACCGGAGGCTGGCGCCGCCCTCGTCGAGCATCCTGCCGTACGGAAGGTCAGCTTCACCGGATCGGTCGCGACGGGACGCGCCATCGGAAGGGTCGCCGCCGAGCGGGTCATCCCCCTGACGCTCGAGCTCGGTGGGAAGTCTCCGAACGTGGTGTTCGCGGACGCCGACATTGAACGGGCGGCCGCGTACGCGGCGATGTCCTTCACGGCCAACACGGGTCAGGTTTGCTCGGCGAACTCGCGATTGCTCGTGAGCGAGGAGATCCACGACGAGCTCGTGGAGCGCGTCGTCGGGGTCGTGGCGGATGTGAGGCCCGGGCGTGAGATGGGCCCGATCATCACGGAGCCGCAGTTCGCGAGGGTCCAGGACTACTTCGCGGTTGCCGCAGCGGATGGCGCGACCCTCGTCACCGGCGGTCGCACCGCGACCGAGGGAGAACTCGCGAACGGCTTCTTCGTCGAACCCACCATCTACACCGATGTCCGCAACGACATGCGCATCGCCCAGGAAGAGATCTTCGGGCCCGTGCTGGCGGTGATTTCGTTCGCGGACGAGGAGGAGGCCGTCCGCATCGCGAACGACACCCCGTACGGGCTCGCCGCCAGCGTCTGGACGAGGGACATCGCCCGCGCTCTTCGCGTCGCCGGTCGTCTGCAGGCGGGTCAGGTGTCGGTCAACGGCGGACCGCTCGGAATCGAGGCGCCGTTTGGCGGCTACAAGATGAGCGGCTACGGCCGCGAGAAGGGCGTCGAGGCCCTCCACAGCTTCACGCAGGTGAAGACGATCTCCATTTCCAACGTATGAAAGGCAGGCCAGATGTCGTCGCTTCCGGTTGAAGGCCCCTTCGCTGGCCTCAAGATCATCGACTCTGACTCGCACTACTCCGAGCCGTACGACCTCTGGACGTCGCGAGCCACGCCCAAGTACAGGGACCGCGTCTTCCGGGTCCTGCCCAACAACGATCAAG
>JBEEGD010000472.1:0-12748 GCA_041166685.1 Acidimicrobiaceae bacterium
GCATGTGCTCGATCGACCGGTGGACGATGCCGCGTTCGCCCCACCAGTGCGACGAGGTCGTCACGTAGGTCGTGAAGTCCTGGAACGCGCCCATCAGCGCGCCGCCCGGCGCCGGGCCCACGGCGTGAGCGCTCGTTCGACACCGACCAGGCCGAGATCGAGCACGACGGCCATCACCACCGACAAGCCGGCGCCCACGACGATCGGCGTGGAGAACGTGCGGTTGAGGCCGTCGTCGATGAGCGAGCCGTAACCGCCGAGCCCGATCAGCCCGGTCACGGTGACCAGGCCGATGGTCGTCACGGTCGCGATCCGCAATCCTGCGACGATCGCCGGTGTGGCCAACCGCAAGTCGACCGAGAAGAAGCGGCGCGCAGGGCGATAGCCCATCGCATCGGCTGCTTCCTTCACCGAGGCGGGCACGCCGTCGACACCGGCCACGATGTTGCGGATCAGGATCAGCAGCGTGTAGCTGACGAGTCCGATCTCACCGGTCAACGTCGTGAACCCGGTGATCGGCACGAGTATCACGAACAGAGCGAGGCTCGGGATCGTGTACAACACGCCCGTCACCCAGGTGATGGGCGCGTAGGCCCACCGAAAACGAAGGGCGACCATGGCGAGCACTCCGGAGATCACGAACCCGACGCCCACCGCGATCAGCGTGAGCCGAAGGTGCTCGAAGGTGGCGTCCTTGATCAGGTCGCGATGCCCGTCGACCCAGTCCCACCAGATCAGCGAGTCCGGCCCATTCGTCGCGACGACACTCATGTCTTGGCCATCCCGTCGGCGATCTGCTCGATGGTGAGCATCCCGAGATAGCGGTCTTCTTCGTCGAACACCGCCGCGACTCGCGTGCTGGAGTCGACGATGAGGTCGAGCGCCTCGCGCAGCGCGGTGTCGGGCCGCACCCACGCGCGAAACGGCTCGGTCGGCACGTCACGCAGATCGGCCCGGCCCTCGAGGTCGTGAGCCCAAGCCCAGCCGAGGAGCCGATCGCCGTCGCGCAGCCCGATCCAGTCGACGCCATTGTCGGCCATGACCTTGTACGCCTCTTCGACCGGCGCCCCGACCTCGATGACGGGTCCCGTCGTGAGCTCGACGTCGCGCACGCGCAGGAGCGCCATCCGTTTGAGGGCGCGCTCACGTCCGAGGAAGTTGGCCACGAACTCGTTCGCCGGCGAACGGAGCAGGTCGGCGGGCGGGCCGAACTGTTCGAGCACACCACCAACGTTGAGGATCGCGATGAAGTCAGAGAGCTTGATGGCTTCGTCGATGTCGTGCGTCACGAGCACGATCGCCTTGTGCACGCGGCGCTGGAGCGCGATCAACTCATCCTGCAAACGGGCGCGCACGATTGGATCGACCGCGCTGTACGGCTCGTCCATCAGCAGGATCGGAGGATCGGCCGCCAAAGCCCGCGCCACGCCAACGCGCTGCTGCTGTCCTCCCGACAGTTCGGCCGGATATCGCGACAGCAGCTCCGGATCGAGACCGACCAGGTCGACCAACTCGGTGGTGCGCTCACGGATCCGGCTCTTGTCCCAACCCAGCAACGACGGAACGGTCGCGATGTTGGCGGCGATCGTCTTGTGCGGAAAGAGTCCCGTCTGCTGGATGACGTAGCCGATACCGCGGCGCAACTCGTGCACCGGCATCTCGAGCACGTCGCGCCCTTGCACTTCGATGCGACCGCTCGTCGGCTCGATGAGCCGGTTGATCATCTTCAGCGTGGTGGTTTTGCCACAACCTGACGGTCCGACCAGCGCGGTCAAACAACCCTGTGAGAGCTCGAGGCTCAGTTCCTGCACGGCCGCGTTCCGCGAGCCACGGAACCGTTTTGAGACGCGGTCAAGCCGAATGGCGACTTCTGCGATGGACGAAAGCTAGTCCGCGGGGGTCGTCACACCCGGAATCGGCGGGGTTTCGATGTAGGGCTCGTCGACCGGCTTCACGAGGCCGCGGGACACCCAGTTGCGCTTGTCGGCCCACACCAGCATCGGCGGCAGCACGACCAGCGCGCTGAGCAGTGCCACGGTCACATTCATGGCCACGATCCGACCGAAGTCGCGCAGCAGGGGCAGCGAGGAGAACGAGAGCACGGCGACGCCGGCGATGGCCGTGAGACCGGACACGATGAACGCGCGCCCGGTGCGCGACGACGCGACGTCGATGGCTTCTTGCGGCTCGAGACCCCGGCGTCGCTCCTCGATGAACCGCAACAGGATCAGGGAGGTGAACTCCGTGCACGCGGCGATGACGAGCGGCCCGCCGACCGCCGTCATCGGACTGAGCTTCAGGCTCAGGGCCCACGCGACGAGCGAAGCCGTGCCGACCGCGATGAGCACCGGCACCAGCGACAGCAACGAGCGCACGATCGAGCGCAGTCGCACGGCGAGGAAGAGGAACACGAACAGAATCGCCAGATACGTCAGCAGGATGCGGTTGGCCTCGAGGTTGTCGAGCAATCCCACGCCGATCACCGCCAAGCCTGCAGGGGTGGCGCGAATGCCTTCGGGTGGGCGCGTCTGCGCTCTCACCTCGCGCACCATCGGGGCTCGCTCTTCGAGTGAGGCCACGCCGGTGCGGAACACGATGTTGAACGCCTGGCCATTGTCGGCGACCGACGACGCTTGAATGTCCTTGGGAGCGGCGTCGAACGCCGCCTTCACGTCGGCACCGGTCGGCGGGATGTCGCTCGCGCCGGAAACCTCGATGAGGTCGCCGACGGCCGTCTCGATGCTCGACCCCGTGAGGATCAGACCGGAGTACTTGGCCAGCGTGTCGCGGGTGAACGTGTGCGAGAACGTGACGAACTTGTCGGAGAACACGTCGTCGGTTCTGGCGAAGACGCCCATCTCGCTCGACGAATGCACTTCGCTGTCGAGCTTCTTGATGTCCTTGATCGTCTGCGACTTCTGATTGACCCACTCGATCGGATCGGTCTGCAGCGTGAGCTTGTCCTCCACCGCGAGACCACCGAAGAAGATCACCAGGGCGGCAACGATGAGCGGTATCGCGGAAGCCGCGGGCAGGCTGCCGAGCTTCTCGGTGAGACGTCCGAGGACGCCCGGATCGAACCCGCCCACCTTTGCGCTCGTCGGCGACTTGAACTCCCGGATGCCGAGGATCGCCAACGGGATGATGATCGACCCGAGGCAGATCACCGCGATGCCAACAGCCAGCAGTAAGCCGAAGTGCCGGATCATCGGCACCTTCGCAAAGCGCAACGCCGCGAACGCGAAAACGGCGTCGAATGTCACAACGAGCAGCGCCGGCCCCAGGTTGCGCGCCGTCTCCTGGATCGGGTGATCGGAGCGGCCGACCAACACCTCCTCTTCGACGCGCGCGTGCATCTGGATCGCGTAGTCGATGCCGACACCGAGCATCACCGGGAGACCGGCGATGGTGACGATCGTGAGCGGGATGCCGAGGTAGCCGGCGAGTCCGAAGGCCCACACGACGCCGATGAGGATCACGGCCAGCGGCAACAGTCGCCAGCGCACGTTGAACAGCACGAGCAGGATCACGACCATGATCGCGACCGCGATGCCGCCGAGCGTGAGCATCCCGCCCCGCAGGTAGTCGTTGATGTCCTTCAGCAGGATCGACGCACCGGTCGTGACCGTCGACGCGTTCGGGAGGGAGAGCTTGTCGCCCTCTCGCTTCGCGGCGACCGCGGCCACGCCCTCCTCGTCGATCGACTGGTTGCCCTGCAAGCGCACGATCACCTGCGCGTGGCGCTCATCGGGAATGAACGACCGCAACGCTTTGCGAACCTGGCCGTCGTTGCCGTACAGCAGGAACTTCACCCAGTCAGGGTTGTCGATCGTGCGCGCCGACACGGGAATCGCGTTCAACCGAGTGATCGTGGCGATCGCGTCCTTGCCTCTGAGCTCAGCGCCGGGCGATCCCGCCGGCTCCTTCGCTTGCGCGCCGAGCAGCGCCTTGCCCGCGACGCTCCTTGTGATGTCGCCGTCCGCACTCTGCACGAGGTTGTCGGAGAACTGAAGGACGACGAGCGGGGTGATGACGCCCTTGTACTTGCCCGTCGCGGTCAGTGTGTCGTGCAGGGTGGCGAACTGCTGGCGCCCGTTCGCGTTGAACAGTTCGTCGACGGTGTGGCCCTGGTCCATCGACACGACGGTGAGCATCGCCTGCCCGCCGAAAAGGTCCTGATAGGCGAGGTTGTCCTTGAAGACCTGATCGCTCTTGTTGAGGTAACTGTCCTGGCCGGTCGCGAAGTCGAGGCGCGTGATTCCGAGACCGAGCACAACGGTGATCAACAGCCCGACGATCGACACCACGCCGGCTCGCTTGCCGAGCTCGACGGCCAACCACGACCAGAAGCGCTGCACCGCTCACCCCCTCTCGATCGCGGTCACTCCGTTGAAGTACGGGTGTAGCACCTCTGGCAGGAGCACGGAGCCGTCAGGCTGACGGTACGTCTCGACGATCGCCGGCCAGATTCGGGACCAGGCCAGCGCGGAGCCGTTCAAGGTGTGACAGAGCTCCGTTCCCTTACTCATCGCGCCGCGATAGCGGACGTTGGCGCGTCGCGCTTGATAGTCACTGAACCACGACACCGACGAGACCTCGAGCCACCGGTCGCAGCCTGGCGAGTACACCTCGAGGTCGAAGGTGCGGGCGCTGGAGAAGCCGAGATCGCCGGTGCACAGGTCGAGCACGCGGTAGGCCAACCCAAGGTCGGTGATGATCGCCGATGCCCGCTCGAGTATGTCGTCGTGCACCGAACTCGCTTGCTCGGGAGTGCAGTAGGCGAAGAGCTCGACCTTGTCGAACTCGTGGGATCGCAGCGTGCCGCGCGTGTCGGCGCCTGCGGACCCCGCTTCGCGTCGGAAACAGGGCGTGTACGCGGTGAAGCGGCGCGGCAGGTCGCCTTCGTCGAGGATCTCGTCGCGGTGCATCGACGTGAGCGGCGCCTCGGCCGTGGGGATCAGCCAGAGGTCGTCGCGTTCGAGGTGGTAGGCGTCGTCGGCGAATTTGGGGAGCTGGCCCGTCGCGATCATCGTCTCGGTCCGCACCAGGGTCGGGGGCCGAACCTCCTCGTACGCGCCGGCGCCGGACGTGTGGCGATCGAGCGCGAACTGGGTGAGGGCGCGGAGGAGACGAGCGCCGTGCCCGCGGTACAACGCGAACATCGAGCCCGACAGCTTCGCCGCTCGCTCCAGATCGAGAATGCCCAGCTCGACGCCGATGTCCCAGTGCGGCACCCGTTGATGCTCGCCGTAGGCATCGGGGTCGAAGCCGACCGTCTTCACGACGACGTTGTCGTCCGGTCCGGCGCCGTCAGGGGCATCGGGCGAAGGCAGGTTCGGAATGGCCAGCAACGTGTCGCGCAGCAGCGAGGAGACGCTGTCGTACTCGGCCGCGAGGGCCTTCTCCCGCTCGCCGAGCAGCCGGCTTTCCTCTTGGAGGGCCTCGGCTTGCGCGCCCTTGCCGTCGCGGCGCAAGGCTCCGACTTGCTTCGACAGCGCGTTGATCTTGGCCCGGACGTCGTCGCGCTCGGCGACGATCGCTCGCAGGCGCTCATCGAGGGTGACGGCGCGCCGGAGCTCGAACTCGACCGAGGTTTCGCCCCGCCGAGCGAGCGCGGCAAGGACGCCATCGAAGTCGGTGCGGATGCGCCGAATGTCGAGCATCGGCGGACAGTAGTGGCGCCCAAACCCCACTAGGGTCGCTTTCCCTTGGCTGTCATCGAGGTCGACGAACTTCACGTGCAGTTCGGCGACGTCGAAGCCGTCAGAGGCGTCTCGTTTTCGGTGCAGGCCGGTGAAGTGTTCGCGCTGCTCGGGCCGAACGGCGCCGGGAAGACGACCACCGTCGAGACGCTCGAGGGCTACCGCGCGCCGACGTCTGGGCGAGAGCGGGTGCTCGGGCTCGACCCGATCGCCGACCATGATCTGCTCGTTCGCCGCATGGGTGTGATGTTGCAGTCCGGTGGTGTGTATCCCGGCATCCGGCCGCTCGAAGCGCTCGAGCTGTTTGCGTCGTACTACGACGCTCCTGACGATCCTGCGCTGCTACTGGACCGCGTCGGGCTCACCCATCGGCGCAACGCCACATGGCGCCGGCTGTCGGGCGGCGAGCAGCAGCGGCTGTCGCTCGCCCTGGCGTTGATCGGGCGGCCGGAGGTGGCGTTTCTCGACGAGCCGACCTCCGGCATCGATGTGGCCGGCCGCCAGATGATCCGTGAGCTCGTCGTGGAGTTGCGCCAGTCGGGGGTGACGGTGTTGGTGACGACCCATGACCTCGAGGAGGCCGAGCGCATCGCCGACTGCATCGTGATCCTGGACCAAGGGACGGTGGTCGCCAGTGGCACGCCCGCCGAGCTGATGCAGTCGACCGAGGACGCGGAGATTCGATTCGGCGCGCCGCCCCACCTCGATACGGCGAGCCTCGGCCGCGCGATGAACGCGTTCGTCGACGAGGTGAGCGCGGGCGAGTACAAGGTCGCGGCGGCGCCGACGCCCAACAACGTCGCCGCGCTCACCGCGTGGTTGGCGGAACACGATCTGCCCCTGGCCGACTTGCGGGCCGGACGGCAGCGCCTGGAGGACGTGTTCCTGCGCTTGACGGCGATAACCGGCGAGCATCCGATCATCCGCGCGGAGCCGACAGAATGAGAGCACTCGCCGCGCAGACGCGGATGGAGATCGTGCTCACGATGCGGCGGGGTGAGTCGCTGCTGCTGATCCTCGGCATTCCGTTGCTGTTGCTCGGGTTCTTCTCGTCGGTCGACGTGTTGCCGAAGGGCGACTTCCGCCACTCCGTCGACTTCCTCACGCCGGGCGTGCTCGCGCTGGCGGTGATGTCGACCGGGATGGTGCAACTCGCGATCGGTACGTCGTTCGAGCGTCAGTACGGTGTGCTGAAACGATTGGGCGCGACACCGCTCGGCCGGCCGCGGCTGCTCACCGCCAAGACGTTGTCGATCGTCGCGGTTGAAGTCGTGCAGATCGTGTTGCTCATCGCGCTCGCGATCGCGCTCGGGTGGGACGTGAGCGTGCGGCCGGGCGTGATTGCCGCAGTGGTGCTCGGGACGATCGCGTTCAGCGGGCTCGGGTTGTTGATGGCCGGCACGCTGCGGGGTGAGGTCACGCTCGCCGCGGCCAACGGTCTGTATCTCGTGCTGCTGTTGGTCGGCGGGATGATGGTGCCGCTGTCCGAACTTCCGAGCGGGCTGCGGGCCGTCGCGGAGTTGCTGCCGTCGGGCGCGCTGGCGCAGGCGTTGGTGGGCACGCTGTCCACCGCGCACGCCGTTCCGACAAAGGCGTGGATCGTCCTGGCCGTATGGGCCGTCATCGCGCCATTGGTCGCCGCCCGCCTCTTCCGCTGGGAATAGCAGAGCTGCAAATCCCACTCATCCGTACACAAATTTGTGTACGGATGAGTGGGATTTCGCCGTCAGAGGGGGACGCAGCCGAGTTCGGGGGCGGGGTGGTTGTCGTCGGTGACGGCGTAGGCGCAGAGGATGTGCTGTCCGGCGCCCAATGCCGGCAGGGCGGCCGCGAACCCGTGCGCCGCGCCGTACGCCGGCCACGCGGCCGCGACATCCGACCGAGGCAGATCGGCGCTCGCCGTGCTCACGTACTTGCCGTCGACGTACAGGTCGACGGAAATCGTTGCAGCAGTGGAAGGCGTGATGGCCCAACCGGTCACGATCGACCCCGCCCCGTCGAGCGCGCCGAACGGCACGGACGAAACCGTGAAGTCATTGCAGCCGAGTTGCGGGCGCGATTGCGCGAGGTCGTCGAGCGCGACTGCACACACGCGGTGCTGCCCGTCGGCCGGTGAGAGGGCGACGCTGAAGTTGGGACCGGCGAGCGACGCCACCGAGCGGCCGTCGACGAACACCGTCACGTCGACCGAGGCCGGCGTGTCCGGGTCGGTAGCTGTGCCGCGGATCGTCACGCCATCGGGTCCGTTGATCACCGAGGTGAGCGCGCCGCGTGGCGGGCGGCTGATGATCGACGGACCAGCCGCGTCCACGTCGATCACTTCGAGGTGCAACGCGCGCCGACCACCCGCTCCGTAGCCGGTTCCGCCGGACCACGCGTGATAGGCGAGCCGCAGCACCCCGTCGGGGCCGCGGAAGAACGCTCCGCCTCCGGGGCCGATCACCTCGCCCCGCGTCGACACCCACGGACTGCCGCTCATCTCCCGACACGGGCCGAGCGGACCGTCGCAACGGGCAAACCCCATCGCGTACTTGCTCGTGGCCCAATAGGCGCCCGAGTAGAGGAGCCAGTACGCGCCGGCCGCCTCGACCATCGACGGGTTCTCGACCCCGCTGTTCTGCCAGCCGGCCGTGGCGGCGAGGAGATGCTGCGGAGTCCCCGCGAACGCCATCCCGTCAGGCGTGAGCGCCACGCCGAACAACTGCCGGCTCACGCCGCCGGCCGCCTTCCAATACAGATGCGGCACCCCGTTGGCGACCATCACCGACGGATCGATCGCGCCGGTTCCCCCGGTCTGGTCGCACACCAACGGGCCGCCGTCGACCGGCACATACGGCCCGCCCGGCGACGCCGACACCATGCGGTCGACGCACTGGGTCATCCAGCCCGCCATGCTCACGTACAGCACCCACTGGTTGCCGATGTGCGCGGCCGTCGGCGCCCACGTGTAGCCGGGTCCCGCCCACTTGGGCAGCGTTGGCGCGGCCTCGACCGGCTTCGACCAGTTCAAGAGATCGTTCGACTCGGACACCTGCACGTTGCGGCCTTGCGCGCCGGTGGCGAACGCGTACCAGCGATCGCCGCCCCACACGACACTCGGATCCGGAAAGTCCACGTCGAGGCGCGCGGGACGCAACGGCAGCGCCGGGGGTGCATCGGCCGGCGGCGGATCCGCGGGACCGGATGGCGTCGTGGTGACTACTGGTGCCGACCCGGGAGCCGCGGCCAGCGACACCTTCACCGTCGACGGCGGCGCCTCTTCTCGCGACGCATCCGACCCGAGCTCGGGCGCCGCGAGCGGACGGACCATCGCGTTGAGCTCGCCGCTCGGCACGCCGTACTTGCCGTGGCCGAGCGCGAAAGCATCACCCGCGATCAAGAGCGCGAGAAAACACAACACCGCGGGCCGCCGAACCACCGCAACCGAGGGTAGCGAGCGGTCAGCCGGAGGGCTCCGCGGGAGCGGGTCCGCGGCGCTCGAGCTCGTGCAGCTCGCCCTGCACCTCGTCCCACGTCAGCACGTCCCGCTCGGAGACCAGCACGCCGAGCCGTTCGGCTTCCTGATGGCGAGCGGACCATTTGAAGAAGATCACGAAGATGACAGACCAGAGAAAGAAGCCACCGCCGAGCTTCATGATCACGCCGGCCGCCTGCTGATCCGACACGGCGGAGATGTCCCACAACCGGCTGGTCGTGTCGTACACGTGGTACACGGGATGCTCGGCGAAGATCAGCCACGCCGACGGCACCGTCGGCACGATCGACTGGCAGAACAGGTAGAGCATCTGTCCGGGCAGCGACAGGCGCAGCTCGGGCAGCGGCCCGCACACCGGCATCCACATGAGCAGCGCGGTCGAGAAGATCAAGAGGTGGAGACCGAAGTGCAGTGCAGCAACGCGGGCCGACGCGTTCACGGTTGGCGGGTAGTGCACGAACACGAAGGCCAGGTTGAACAGCACGCCGGCGACAACCGGCTTGCACAGGCGGCGCACGATGGTGCCCGCGAACCAGCCGTCGCCAACGATGAGCCGCGCGAGCCACGTGGGGGTAGCCAACAGGAACAGCGGCGCCGCGATCATGGTGAGGGCCAGGTGCTGCAACATGTGCACGAAGTACAGGTAGCGCTCGCCGATGTCGTGCGTCGGCCAGTCGGCCGCAAACCACAGCGTCAGCACCGCGAGGACGAACCAGCCCGTCTGCCGCCGTGTGACGACACGCGAGCCGTCGCGGACCGCTTTCGGTCCGATCACCCGTACGGCGTAGAGCCCGAGCCCCACGATGGAGGCGACCAGCAACCACACCTCAGGATGCGGCTGAAACCGCCACGGGTTCACGCCGCCCCCCCCGCCACCCCCGAAATCCCACTCAGACATACACAGAACTGTGTATGTCTGAGTGGGATTTGCCCGGGGGAGCGCATGTCAGTGCTTGAAGACGTGGAAGGTCGAGAGGGCGACCATGTAGACGAACGTCGCCAGCACGATGCCGGTGATGAAGATCCGGCGGAAGAGCTTGCTGTCGAAACGCAGGTGCATGAAGAACGCGGCCACCGTCGCGAACTTCACGATCATGAGCACGATGAGGAGCCCGGCGAGGACGATGAAGTCGAGGCTCTTGATGTAGTACAGGGCGACCTCGGCCCCGGTGACGACCGCCAGGAACAGCGCGATCATCACGTACTGGAAGTCGCTCGGATGCGTGTGCGCGTGGTCGTCCCGCGCGTGGTCGTCCGGCGCGTGCTCGGCGTGTTCGGTGGCGGTCATGGGATCAGGTACACCACAGTGAAGATCAGGATCCACACCACGTCCACGAAGTGCCAGTACAGCCCGACGATCTCGACCACCTCGGATCGCTCCTGCGGCAGCCGGCCCCGCACCGACATCATCACGAGCGACATGAGCATCACGATGCCCAAGCTCACGTGCACGCCGTGGAATCCCGTGAGCGTGTAGAAGGCCGACGCCGCCGTGTTGGTGGTGTAGCCCATCCCCTCCTTCACGAAGGACGTGAACTCGTAGACCTGTCCGGAGATGAACGTGGCGCCCAGCAACGCGGTGGTGGTGAGCCACAACCGGCAGCGCTGGTGGTCTCCCCGCTGGATGGCCGACAGCGCAAGCACCATCGTCATCGAGCTCATCAACAGCACGAACGACGACACCGACGTGAACGGGATGTCGTAGATGTCGTGCGGCCTCGGGCCCTTCAGCGCGGTGTTCTTGTAGAGCATGTAGGTCGAGATGAGGCCGCCGAACAGCAGGCACTCGGAACCGAGGAACACCCACATGCCGAGCTTCTCGTTGCTGACGCCGGTCTGCGTCCAGCCGTGTTCGCCTGGCTGAGGATCGTGATGCACGGCCACGTCAGTCATCGGCGGTCACCTCCTCGTGCACCTCTTCATGATCGTCGTGATCGTCGTGATCGTCGTGATCGTCGTGGTCGTCATGGCCACCGGGGTCGTCGTGGTCGTGCGCGGCATCGGGATCGGTCGACGGCTCGAGAGCGAGTCCGTAGATGCCGAGGAACAGCGTGAACCCGCCCAGCGCGGCGAAACCGAGGTTGAAGATGATGCCGTAGCCGATGAGCGGCAATGCGGAGGCGATCACGATGGGCCAGTACGACGGCGACGGCAGGTGTACGCCGGTCGGGTCGCCCTTCTGCACGACGTCGTCGGTCGCGGCGATGCGCACGGGGCGGCCCTTGTCGTCCTCGCCGTACTTGCGGTGCCAGAACTCGTCGAGATGCGTCACGATCGGCACCTCGTCGAAGTTGTGCGCAGGGGTCGGGTTCGGAACCATCCACTCGAGCGAACGCGAATCCCAGGGGTCGTTCCCGACCACGAGATGCTCGCGCTTCGCCTTGGCCCGGCTGGCCACGATGTTGATGAACAGTATGAGCACGGCCAAGGCGATGATGAACGCGCCGATCGTCTCGACGAAGTTCCACACGTCGATGCCGTAGCCCTTTGCATACGTGTACGTACGCCGCGGCTGTCCTTGCAACCCGACGATGTGCATCGGGCCGAACGTGAGGTTCATGCCGATCAGGATCAGCCAGAAGTGCCAGTTGCCGAGCTTCTCGGACAGCGTGTAGCCGAACACCTTGGGCCACCAGAAGTAGAGGCCGGCGAAGAAGCCGAGCAACGCGCCACCGAAGATCACGTAGTGGAAGTGGGCGACGATGTAATAGGTGTCGGTCTGCTGAAGGTCGGACGGCGACACCGCGTGCGTGACACCGGAGAGCCCGCCGATCGTGAACATGGCGACGAGGCCGATGGCGAACTTCATCGCCGTCGTGAACTGCAACCGGCCGCCGTACATCGTGGCGATCCAGTTGAGGATCTTCACTCCGGTCGGCACTGCGATGAACATCGTCGACACCGAGAAGGCGGCCACCGAGAGCGGACCGACGCCTGAGGCAAACATGTGGTGGGCCCACACGCCCCACCCCATGAAGCCGATGGCGATGCCCGACACGACCATGAACGGGTAGCCGAAGATCGGCTTGCGCGAGAACACCGGGATGATCTCGGAGATGATCCCGAACGCGGGCAGGATCAGGATGTAGACCTCCGGATGGCCGAAGATCCAGAAGAGGTGCTCCCACAGGAGTGGGTCTGCCCCTTGGGACACGTTGAAGAAGTTGGCCCCGAACAATCGGTCGAAGGTGAGCAGGAACAGCGCCACCGAGATCACCATGAACGGGTAGCCGAAGATCGGCTTGCGGGAGAAGACCGGGATCGTCTCCGAGATGATGCCGAACGACGGCAAGATCAGGATGTAGACCTCCGGGTGGCCGAAGATCCAGAACAGGTGCTGCCACAGCAACGGGTCCGCGCCGGCGTTCACGTTGAAGAAGTTCGAGCCGAAGTTGCGGTCGAACATCAGCAGGAACAGCGCGATCGTGATGACCGGCAGGGCGAACAGCAGCAGGAACTGCGTGACGAGCGACATCCACGTGAAGATCGGGATGCGGAACCAGGTCATGCCGGCTGCCCGCAGGTTGATGCACGTGACGATGAGGTTGACGGCACCGACGGTGGAGGCCAC
>JBEEGD010000473.1:0-6994 GCA_041166685.1 Acidimicrobiaceae bacterium
CTCGATGAGGTGTCGATGCTGAGCATCCTGCGCGAGCACCGGCCGAGCGAGGTCTACAACCTCGCCGCCCAATCGTTCGTTCAGACGTCATGGTCGCAGCCCGTGTTCACCGGAGAGACGACAGCACTTGGCGTCACCCGCATCCTCGACGCGATCCGCATCGTCGATCCCGGCATCCGCTTCTACCAGGCGAGCTCGAGCGAGATGTTCGGCAAGGTGCTCGAGGTGCCGCAGACCGAGAAGACACCCTTCTACCCTCGGTCGCCGTACGGGGTGGCCAAGGTGTACGGCCACTGGATCACTGTGAACTACCGCGAGTCGTACGGGCTTCATGCCAGCAGCGGCATGTTGTTCAACCACGAGTCCCCGCGGCGCGGCCTCGAGTTCTCCACGCGCAAGATCAGCCACGGTGTCGCCCAAATCGCACTCGGCATGGCCAGCGAGCTACGGCTCGGGAATCTCGAGTCGCAGCGCGACTGGGGGTTCGCGGGTGACTACGTCGAAGCGATGTGGCTCATGCTCCAGCAACCGGAGCCCGGCGACTACGTCGTGTCGACGGACGAGACGCATTCGGTCCGCGAATTGTGCGAACTCGCGTTTGGCCATGTCGGCCTCGACTACGAGCAGTACGTCGTCCAAGACGAGCGGTTCTTCCGTCCGGCGGAGGTCGACCTCCTCGTTGGCGACTCGACCAAGGCCCGGACCGAGCTCGGCTGGAAGCCGAGGGTCGCGTTTCCCGAACTGGTGCACATGATGGTCGACGCCGATCTCGCCTTCCTCAAGCGCGAGCACCGACCGGATTGATCACCGTCCTCGCCGGCGGTGTGGGGGCAGCCCGATTCCTCCGAGGGCTCGTCGAAGTCGTACCGCCAGCCGACATCACGGCCATCGTGAACGTCGGCGACGACCTCGTGCTCCACGGACTGCACATCAGCCCGGATCTCGACACCGTCACGTACACCCTCGCGGGCGCGATCAACACGGAGACCGGGTGGGGTCTCGAGGGCGAGACGTGGCAAGCGATGGCCAACGTCGAGCGCTACGGCGGCTCGAGTTGGTTCCGGCTCGGCGACCGCGACCTCGGCACACATCTCTATCGCACGCAGCGCTTGGCAGACGGTGCTTCCCTGTCGGCGGTGACGGCCGAGATCGCCCGAGCGTGGGACCTTCAACTTCGCCTGCTTCCGGTCAGCGATGATCCGGTGCGCACGATGGTCACCATCGAAGGCGAAGGCGAGATCGGCTTTCAGGACTACTTCGTCGGTCGGCAACACTCAGTAGCCGTGACGAGCGTTCGCTTCGCAGGGGCTGACGAGGCCCGCCCGGCTCCCGGCGTGCTCGACGCGATCAACGACGCCGATGTGGTTGTCATCGCGCCCTCGAATCCGATCGTGTCGATCGCACCGGTGCTCGCCGTGCGCGGGCTGCGCGACGCGATCCTCGCTCGTCGGTCGCACACAGTTGCGGTCTCCCCCATCGTCGGCGGCGCCGCACTCAAGGGGCCAGCCGATCGGATGATGCGCGAACTGGGACACGAGTCCTCGGTAGTGGGTGTGGCCGGGCTCTATGCCGACATTGCGTCCGTCTTGGTCGTGGACGACGTTGACGCCGCCCTCTCCGGTGCGGTCGAAGCCGAAGGCATGGAGTGTCTCGTGGTGCCGACGATCATGTCGTCGCCGGCGGCCGCGTCTGCGCTCGCAAGGGCAACGTTGGCAGCGGTCACAGGGTGACGCAGCTCGCGATCATCGCCATCGAGGGGATCGGCGAGATCCAGCCAGGCGATGACCTCGCCGGGATGATCGCCGACGCGGCCGCGGCGTCACCCGACACCGCGCTGGTCGACGGTGACGTTCTGGTGGTGACGCAGAAGGTTGTGTCGAAGGCGGAAGGCCGGCTCGAAGCGGTCGACCCCGACGACCCGCTGAGCCACAAGGAGATCGTCGAGCGGGAATCGGTGCGCGTCCTCCGCCGCCGCGGCGACCTGATCATCAGCGAGACCAAACAGGGCTTCGTCTGTGCCAACGCCGGCGTTGATCTGTCGAACGTGGACCGGGGTTTCGCCGCGTTGTTGCCCGAGGACTCCGACCGGTCGGCGCGGCGGATCCGGGACGGGCTTCGCGGCCAAGCCGGCGTCACCGTGGCGGTGATCATCAGCGACACCTTCGGGCGCACTTGGCGGCGGGGGCTCACCGACGTCGCGATCGGGTGTGCCGGTATCGGCGCCATCCTCGACCTGCGCGGCTCGAACGACGCGTACGGCCGCGAGATGCTCGTGACCGAGGTCGCAGTGGTCGACGAGATCGCGTCGGCCGCGGAGCTCGTCATGGGCAAGGCGGCCGGGGTGCCCGTCGCCATCGTGCGCGGCGTACCGCGTGCGTGGTTGCGCGACGGCGACGTGAAGTCAGAGATCGTCCGCCCCCCCAGCGAAGACCTGTTCCGCTGATTCTCGAGGCAAAGGGGCCGGTCACCGGCCCCTATTGCCTCGAGTTTTTATCGGCGAAGTAGCGGAGGACGGCGCCGACGCCGTCGTCGAGCCTTGTCCACGGTTTCCACCCCAGATGGATGCCGGCGCGGCTCGGATCGAGCGCGGATCGCTGGAGATCGCCGGGACGATCGGGCGCGAACTGCGGCGGATCGACGACCCCGACCGCCTGCGCCATCGTCTCGTAGAGGCGCAAGTCGCTGGTCTGCACTCCCGTACCGATGTTGCACAGCAAGCCGCCGCCCTTGTCTGCCGCGCGCACGAACGCATCAACGACGTCGTCGACGAACACATAGTCACGGGTCTTGGACCCATCGCCGTACACCGTGCACGGCTCACCCTTCAGGAGAAGTCCGGAGAAGATCGCGACGACACCCGCCTCTCCGTGCGGATCTTGACGGGGGCCGTAGATGTTGGCGAGGGCGAGCGCGGTGTACTCGAGCCCGTACAACTCGCGATACGCGAACAGGTAGTCGCCGAAAGCCTTCTTCGCGATGCCGTACGGCGACAACGGTCGCTGCGGCTGCGACTCCTTCAACGGGAGATCGCTCGGATCGGCGTTGCCGTAGATGGTGCCGCCGCTCGAAGCAAACACGATCTTGCGAGCCCCGGCCGTTCGTGCCCCCTCGAGGACGTTCAGGCCCCCGATGATGTTGATCTCCGCATCGAAGGCTGGGCGGGCCACTGATTCGCGCACGCTCATCTGCGCCGCGAGGTGGAATACGACCTCGGGCGCCCGGCGGGCGATGAGATCGACGGTCCCGGGCTGGCGTAGATCGAGCTGGTGGAACGTGAGCTGGTTGGCCCGATCCGAGCGGGCCCCGGCCAGGTTGGAGAGCGAACCGGTCGACAGGTCGTCGATCACGTCGACCGAGTGACCTTCGGCGAGCAGCCGGTCGACAAGCGTGCTGCCGATGAAACCGGCGCCGCCGGTGACAAGCGCCTTCATGTGTCGTTCGAGGGTACTCGGGCTCCTTGGAGGCCGAGTCCTGCGCCGACGGTCTGGCCCTCACCGACGACGCTCAAGCTCTCGAGCGTGGCGCCCTCACCGATCGACGCATCCGCACCGACGATCGAGCGGCGCACTCTCGCCTTCGCCCCGATCTTCGCCCCGCGGTGCACCACCGACTCCACGATCTCGGCGTCGTCGCCCACCCGAACGTTGGGGCCGAGTACCGACGAGCGCACAGTTGCGGTCGACGCGACCTCGGCACTCGGATCGGTAACGGCGAGCGTGATGCCAGGCGGCACCGCGCGACGACCCTCGATGAGGTCGAGCTGCGCGGCCAGGTACGTCTCCGGCGTGCCGGTGTCGAGCCAATAGACCCCGCCATCGGCCATCGCGAACAACGATCGATCGGCGACCATCGCCGGAAAGGTCTCGCGCTCGATCGACACGCGGCGACCACGATCGATGCGATCGAGGACGGACGGCTCGAGCACGTACGTGCCCGCGTTGATGAGGTTCGTGGGCGCTTCGTCGGCCGGAGGCTTCTCGACGAACGCAAGGACCCGACCATCTTCATCGGTGGGTACCACGCCGTACCGCGACGGGTCGTCGACCTCGTGCAGTGTGATCGTGGCCTCGGCGCCGACCCGGTCGTGAAAGGCCACAAGGGCGCCGACGTCGAGATCGGTGAGCACGTCGCCGTTCATCACGAGAAAGCGCTCGTCGATGCCGGCATCTTCCGCCGCGAAGCGAATCGCGCCGGCCGTGTCGAGCGGCTCATCCTCGACGGCGTAGTGCAGCTGCACACCTGCGCAGCGACCGTCGGGGTAGGCGGCCGCGAAGTCGTCCGGGCGGTACCCCAACGCCAGCACCGCGTGGTCGACGCCGTGGCGACCGAGATGGCCGATGACCCACTCGATCATGGGGCGGTCCACGATCGGCAGCATCTGCTTCGGGGTGTGCAACGTGAGCGGCCGCAGCCGGGTGCCGAAGCCGCCGACGAGGACGACCGCCTTCACGGACTGCTGGAACTGCTGCTGCTCGACGCCGCGGTCGTGGCTGTGGTGCTCGAGCCCCCCTCACTGCTAGAGGAGGAACTGCTGCTCGGGCTCCCGCTGCTCGGAGCGCCGCTGCTCGCGCTGGACGGCGCGACGTCGGCCACCTTGGCGATCCGCTCCCCCACGTCCGGCTTCGCCTTGATCGTCGAGCCCTCGGGCATGAAGGCGATCACGAACGCCTCGTTGGCACCAAGACGGATCTTGTCGAACCCGGAGGTGAAGATCTGGTTCGGCTTGTCGCCCTTGGCGGCGTCGGCGACACGGTCCCACTTGGCCACCTGGAGAATGCCGTCCTTCCCGCCCTGGCACTTCGTCTGGCCTTCCGTGAACGTGCCACCCGACAGGGTGAGGGTGGTGTCGTCCATCGAGATGCCGACCTGATCGAGGAAGATCCCGAGCGTGGCCTTGCGCCCGGCGGCGCTGTCGGTGAACGGATGGATGTGCATGACGCCGTCGCCGTGCGTGTGAATGCCGTTGGTATCCGTGGTCGTGGCGTCTGTGGGCGCCGGCTGGTACTCGCCGGGGACGTCGGTCGACGCCAACTGGGTCGTGGCCGTGGCCACCGTGGTCGACGTCGTCGTGGTCGAGTCGCCCGGTGCGCTCGAACTGGGTGCGGTCGTCGTCGTCGAGGTCGTCGTGGACGAGGTGGTGGTCGTCGAGGCCCCCGGAGTCGCGGAGGTGTCCTGGACGCAGGTGTAGATGTCGATCGAGGAGTGGACGTGGTCCTTGTTCGCCCTGGGGAAGGCGTCGGCATTGCGCCGCTCTCGAGCAAAGAACACCAACAGCAGACCGAGGACGAGGACGAGACCGATGGCGACGGGAAAGCCCAGCGCGCGGCGCTGTCCAGCGCGCCGGGTGCCCCCAGCGCGGGCGGCGCGCGCCACTTTCTTGGCCGAAGATGCTTTGCCCATGGGGGCGACAGGATAGAGGGGTCAGCGCGCTTTCCCGAATCGGGGCCTTCGGGCCCGTAATTCGTCGAACAGCGCCTCGTACTGCTCGGCAATGGCCGCCGGCGACGCCCACCGCTCCACGAATGATCGTCCCGCTTGCCCCATCCGCTCGGCCTCGTCAGGGTCGCCGACCAGACGCGCAAGGGCCTTGGTGAAAGCCTCAGGATCGTCCGGCGGCACGGTGATGCCGGCACCGGCGCGGTCGACCACCACCGCCACCTCCGTCCCGGCGTCCACGCTGGCGACGATGGGGCGGCCCGCGGCGAGGATCGAATACATCTTCGACGGCACGCTCGACCGAGCGAGGCCGCGGCGTAGCGGCACCACGTGGATGTCGGCGGCAGCCAGCAATTCCGGCAGGCGATCCTTCGGTTGCATGTCGACGAAGCGGACGTTCGGCGCGTTGCTCGCTCGGCGCTGGAGATCGGCTCGCGCCGCGCCGCCACCGTTGATCACGAACACCAGATCCGGCTCGTGAGCCAGGGCGGCGGCCGCATCGAGCACCAGATCGAGCGATTGCGAGAACCCGACATTGCCGGCGTACATGACGACGGTCTTGCCGGAGAGCCCGAACTCCTCGCGATAGCGGTTCTCCCTCGGCGCGGGCCGAATGTGCTCGATGTCGACGAAGTTCGGAATGACGCGCACGCGGTCGGGACGGTGGCCACCGAGCTTGCGAGTGACGTTGTCGCGCAAGTCGTCGGACAGCACGGTCACGGCATCGGATCGCAGATACGTGAACCGCTCGAGCCACGACGCCGTACTGATGATCGCCGGATTGGTGATCACACCCAACTCGACGGCGACATCAGGGAACACGTCTTGGATGTTGAAGACGAATGGAGCGCGGCGCGCGCGAGCGGCCAGCCAACCGGCCAGACCCAGCGTGAGAGGGGGCGACATCGCGAGGACGGCGTCCGGCTGTGGACGGGACAGCGCGGCTACGACGCCGCTCAGCGCAGTGAACCCGCCGAACGCGAGCGCCCGCGCCGGGATGTTGCGCTTGTCGGTCGGGAACGGGTGGACTCGGGTGATTCGGCCCCAGTCGGTCACCTGTTCGCGCCAGAGTCGGCCGTTCCACCCGTCTTCGATGCGGTGATGGCGATACCACGGCAGCGAGGTCACGACGTGGAGCTGATGACCCCTTGCCGCGAGCTCGGCGGTGATGCTCGTGATGACCTCGCCGGTTGGCGCGACATCGGGCGCGAAATGCGGACAGAGGACGAGCAGATTCACGACAGCCCGTCTCCCGCGCGGCGATAGGCGTGCTCCAGTTGTTGGGCTGACGACGACCACCGGAACTCCGCGGTACGAGCAATGCCGGCCTCGGCCAACCACTCTCGCCGTGCGTCGTCGCTGATCAGCTCGAACATCGCCGCGGCCCAGGCGTCGGAATCGTCGGCGGCGAGCAGCACGCCGGATTCTCCGACGACCTCGGGCAGCGCGGTGCTCGCAGCAGCGATCACGGGGCAACCGTGACCCATGGCCTCCAGCACAGGCAAACCGAAGCCCTCGAAGAGGGAGGGGAACGTCATCGCCACTGCGTGCTTGTACA
>JBEEGD010000474.1:0-7747 GCA_041166685.1 Acidimicrobiaceae bacterium
GTACGACGACATCGAGTGGGAGCGTCGTGACGCCCGCATCACGAACTACCGCGATGGGCAGGTCGCGTTCGAGCAGCTCGGGGTCGAAGTCCCGGTGGGATGGTCGCTCAACGCCACGAACATCCTCGCCCAGAAGTACTTCCGCGGCACCCTCGGCCTGGCCGAGCGGGAGTGGTCACTGAAGCAGGTCGCCGATCGGGTCGTCGACACGATCACCAAGTGGGGTACCGAGGGCGGCTACTTCACCGACGATCGTGAGGCGGCGGCGTTCAGCGCCGAGCTCAAGCATCTGGTCGTCACGCAGAAGGCGGCATTCAACAGCCCGGTGTGGTTCAACATCGGCGTCGCCGGCGTGCCGCAGCAGGCCAGCGCGTGCTTCATCCTGGCCGTCGACGACACCATGGACTCGATCCTCAACTGGTACGTCGAGGAAGGCACCATCTTCAAGGGCGGGTCTGGCGCCGGCATCAACCTCTCGAACATCCGATCCTCGGTCGAGCTGCTGAAGGGCGGAGGCACCGCATCCGGTCCGGTCAGCTTCATGCGCGGCGCCGACGCGTCGGCGGGCACGATCAAGTCGGGCGGCAAGACGCGGCGAGCCGCCAAGATGGTCATCCTCAACGTCGATCACCCGGACGTCGAAGAGTTCATCTGGTGCAAGGCGAGAGAGGAACGCAAGGCTCGGGTGCTGCGCGACGCCGGTTTCGACATGGACCTCGACGGCGCCGATAGTCATTCGACGCAGTACCAGAACGCCAACAACTCGATTCGAGTCACGGACGAGTTCATGCAGGCCGTGCTCGACGACGCCGACTGGCATCTCCGCGCGGTGAAGAGCGACGAAATCGTGAAGACGGTCAAGGCGCGCGAGCTCATGCGGCAGATCTCGATGGCCACGTGGGAGTGCGCCGATCCCGGCATGCAGTTCGACACGACGATCAACCGGTGGCACACCGCGCACAACACCGGCCGCATCAACGGCTCCAACCCGTGCAGCGAGTACATGCACCTCGACAACTCGGCGTGCAACCTCGCCAGCATCAACCTGCTGCGATTCCTCGGCCCGAACGACGACTTCGACGTCGACGGCTTCAAAGCGGCCGTCGAGGTCGTGTTCACCGCGCAGGAGATCCTTGTCGGCAACGCCGACTACCCGACCGAGTCGATCGCCGCCACGAGCCGCCGTTTCCGTCAGCTCGGCCTCGGCTACGCCAACCTCGGTGCGTTGCTCATGGCGCTCGGTCTCGCGTACGACTCTGATGCCGGCCGGGCCTGGGCGGCGGCCATCACCGCTCTGCTGACCGGTCACGCCTACGAGGTTTCGGCCCGCACGGCAGCGCGCATGGGTCCGTTCGCCGGCTTCGCCGAGAACAGCGAGCACATGCTGCGCGTGCTCGACATGCATCGCCAAGAGGCCTCGCACATCGACGAAGAACTGGTGCCTGCAGAGGTGCTGTCCGCCGCTCAACAGGCATGGGACCGCGCGTGCGATCTCGGCTCCACGTTCGGCGTGCGCAACTCGCAGGCATCAGTGCTGGCGCCCACCGGCACGATCGGCCTGCTGATGGACTGCGACACGACCGGTATCGAGCCGGACCTCGGCCTCGTGAAGATGAAAAAGCTCGTAGGTGGCGGAACGATGTCGATCGTCAACCAGACGATTCCACGCGCGTTGCGCCGCCTCGGCTACAGCGAGCAGCAGATCGACGCGATCATCGCCTACATCGACGTGCACAAGTCGATCCTCGGGTCGCCCCATCTCGCGGCAGAGCACGTATCGGTGTTCGCCTGCTCGATGGGCGACAACACCATCCATTACTCGGGCCACGTGCGGATGATGGGTGCGGTTCAGCCGTTCATCTCCGGCGCGATCTCGAAGACCGTCAACATGCCCGAAGACGTGTCGGTGGAAGACGTCGAGCAGCTGCACATCGATGCCTGGCGGCTCGGCCTCAAGGCCGTCGCCATCTACCGAGACAGCTGCAAGGTGGCGCAGCCTCTGTCGACGGTGAAGAAGGAAGCCGAGAAGGCGGGCGCATCCGACGCGGCCGAAGCCGCGGGCGAGGTCGTCGAGCGCATCGTCGAGAAGATCGTCACGATCAAGGAGCCGGTACGCGAGAAGCTCGGGCGCAATCGTCGCTCGCGCACCTTCGAGTTCCGCGTTGCCGACTGCAAGGGCTTCGTGACGGTTGGTGAGTATGCCGATGGCCGCCCGGGCGAGATCTTCATCCGCATCTCGAAGCAAGGCTCGACCCTCGCCGGGATCATGGATGCGTTCGCGATCTCGGTCAGCTACGGATTGCAGTACGGCGTGCCGCTACGCGCCTACGTCGAGACCCTCACCAACACCCGGTTCGAACCGGCCGGCATGACCGACGATCCCGACATCCGGTTCGCGTCCAGTCTGGTCGATTACATCTTCCGCCGGCTGGCGGTCGACTACCTCAGCGTCGAGGAGCGCCAAGAGCTCAACATCCTCACTGTGGGCGAGCGCACCCAGCCGACGCTGCCCGGTGTCGAGGAGTCGATCATCGAGACCGTGCAGGGCTCGGAGATCCCGGCCGACCCGCCCTCGATCGAGTCGGCCCTCACGCTGCTCGAGCTCGACCTCACCGAGCGGGCGCCCGCGGAAGAGTCCGCCATCACGCACAGGGCCGGTTCCGATGCGCCGTTGTGCATGCAGTGCGGAGTGCAGATGCAGCGGGCGGGCTCGTGTCATGCCTGCCCGAGCTGCGGCAGCACCAGCGGCTGCAGCTGATCGCGGCGAACGGCTGACGACCGTCCCGCGAGGGAAGGTTGTCAGCCATGACGAGCACGCTGCGCCGCGAGAGCGCGCGATGGGTCGAGCCTGTCGGCCGCATCGGGCTGGCGACACAGGGTGTGCTGTACGCCGTGGTCGGGCTGCTCGCGCTTCAGGTGGCGTCGGGCCACACGGACGATCGCGCAGACCAACGGGGCGCCATCGAGACGGTCGCCTCCCAGCCGTTCGGGCGCGGCTTGTTGCTCGTCCTCACGATCGGGCTTGCCTTCCACTGCGCGTGGCGCCTCTTGCTCGCGTACCGAGGCGATCCCGGTGACGACGACGCAAAGGAGTGGATCAAACGTGCCGGCCACCTCGGCCGAGCGTTGATCTACGGCTGGTTCACGGTCACGGCCGCGAGGGTGCTCGTCGAATCCGATGGGGGCAGCGGAGGCGAGCACCAGAAGGCCGCATCCAAGGCGCTCGACTGGCCCGGCGGCGAGCTGGTGCTGATCACGGTCGGTGTCGTGGTGATCGGCACCGGGCTGTGGCACGCGAGCAAGCTCTTCACCCAGTCGTTCGCTGACGACCTCGACCTCGAACGCCGCAGCGACGCCGTGAAGAAGGCCGTGCTCGCGTTGGGATCGATCGGTTACGCGGCGCGCGGCGTCGTCTTCGCCCTCGTCGGGTGGTTCCTCCTACAGGCGGCGATCGACCACGATCCGAACGAGAGCGGCGGACTCGACAACGCGCTCAAACGCCTCGCGGAGTCCGAGTACGCCCCAGGCCTACTGAGACTTCTGGCGGTCGGTGTGGTGACCTTCGGCGTGTACCGAGTCGTTGACGCTCTGCTGCGCAAGGGAGAGGCCGTGGCGAACGCCTGACTGGGCCCCTCACTTGCAGGTGGCGATACCGCCGTCCACGGGCAGGACGGCTCCCGTCACGTAGCTCGCCCCGCGTGAGGCCAAGAAGATGGCCGCACCCGCCATGTCGTCCGGGCGGCCGATGCGCTTCATGGGTGCATCGCGCGCGATCTGCTCTCCGAACGCGTCGAGGGTCGCCGCCATCATCTTCGACTCGAACGGCCCAGGCGCGATCGCGTTGACGGTGATGTCAGGAGCGAGCTGCTTGGCGAGGTGACGAGTGAGTTGGTGCACCGCGGCTTTGCTCGTCGAGTACGAGTACGTCTCGAGGATCGGCACCTGGATGCCATCGATCGAGCCAATGTTGATCACCCGCGCCGGGTCATCGGGATTGCCGGCCGCCTGTAGCAGCGGTAGGAGGAACTTGGTCAGGTGGAACACGCTCTTCACATTGAGGTCGAGGACGCGGTCCCACGACGCCTCGTCGTGCTCGACGAGGGGCACGCCCCACGTGGCGCCCGCGTTGTTCACGAGGATGTGCAACTGGTCCTCGCGAGACGCGATCTCGGCGGCCAAGCGTTGACACTCCGCTTGTGTCGAGAGATCGGCCGGCAATGAGACGCATTCCCCGATCTTGGAAAGCTCGGCGGCGACCTCATCGCACACATCAGCTTTGCGCGACGAGATGTACACCTTGACCCCGGCCTCGACGAAGCCCCGGGCGATCATCAGACCGATGCCCCGCGACCCTCCGGTCACGAGCGCGGTCTTGCCGTCGATGGAAAAGAGATCGCTGGTCACGGGGGCGACCCTACCGGTGCCGATTGAGAGCGAGCCCATCCGGGTACCCGGACTACATGGCACAAGCGCACGGTGATCCCAGCGATCAGGCAATGGGTATCGAGTTGCAGGCCATTGAGCTCGAATCCGAGCTGGAGTGGGCGGAGGCGCAAGGTCGCATCGATGATGCTCGAGACCTTCGCCGTCAGCTGATCAACGTGCTCAATGAGCTTGCTTTGGCATCGGATCGCGTCGTCGCGACACTCGGTTAGAGGACGACCTCGACGACCACGCCGAGGTCGCGTTCGAGATAGGCGACTTCGTTGTCCGTCGAGAAGTTCTTGCCCTGCACGTTCACGAGATCGACGTAATCGAGGATGGGGTACGGGCCCCAGTGCCACGTGCCGAGTGCGAGGTTCACGCCCGCCGTTCCGTCACAGACGAAGGCCCGCACGCTGGACAAGTGGTCCGTCGTCGAGAAGTCGAAGTCGCTCGGTGCGACGACGAGGAGCGTGGGCTTGCCGGCCAGCGCAACGAGCGCCTGCGTCGCTCGATGATGGCGGTTCAGATGATCGCAGCGCAGTTCGTCGCGGTCGTAGTGCAGCACGTTGAGGTGAAAGACCTCTTCGCCTCGGAGCTCCATGACCATGTCGCCTTCCTTGACGACTTGGCCGAACGGTGCGAACGCGTCTGACGTCAATGGCTCGGCGCGAACGACGTGGCTCCTAGGCTCTGCGGTCGCGCCGTCAGGTGGTCCTTGCATCAGTCGGCCAGCGCTCCCTCCGAGCCAGGCCGGCGATTTCACGCCGGCCTTGGCACTGTACTTATGGAAAGAAACCCAATGGATCGTATCGACGACCGCTTGCGCGAGTTGGGGCTCACCCTCTACGGGCCGCACCCGCCTCATGACCCGCTTGATGCCGTCGTGGTGCATGGCGGCATCGCCCGCACGTCAGGCCAGCTGCCGCGCATCGACGGGCAGCTCACGTGCGTCGGAGTGCTCGGCGCAGACGTATTGGTGGAGGAGGGGTACGAAGCCGCCAAGGTGTGTGCGCTCAATGCGCTCGCCGTGCTCAAGGCGGAGCTCGGATCGCTCGACCGCATCGAGCGGATCTTGACGGTCACGGGTTACGTCGCATCCGCTCCGGGCTTCGATCAGCAGCCAGCCGTGGTCGACGGCGCGTCACACGTGTTGCACTCCGTGTTTGGCGACGCCGGCCGGCATACGCGATCCGCCATCGGTGTCGCGGCATTGCCGAGGGGCGGTGCGGTCGAGATAGAGGTCATCGCCGCGGTCTACCCTTCCTGACATGGACGTCAGGTCGATCGAGGACGTAACGCCGGTCATCGAGCACAACGGCACGGTTCCGGTCTGGTGGTTGGTCAGCCCGCGGGAGATGCTCGACATCACCAAGGGCGGCCATCTCGAGCTGGTGAGCGAGTTCGAGGTGGCGGGCGGCGGCTATGTCGATCCGCACAACCACCCGACGCACGAGTTCTATTACGTCACCGCGGGACGAGGTCTGATGGAGATCGAGGGCGAGACGCGCGAGATCCGCCAAGGCGATCTCGTTCACATCCCGCCGATGGCGATGCATTCGCTGCGGCCGGTGACCGACAACGCCCCGATCCACTGCTTCTGCTTCGCGGTCGCGACCCCCGACGCCGGCGAGATCAACTACACCCAGCACTAACTCCCCGCACCGAGATTTTCCCCTTCAAAACGACACACACGTGTGTCGTTTTGAAGGGGAAAACGCGAAGGGGGAGTGGCTACTCGGCGGTGAGGAGGCCGCTGACGCGTTCGGCGGCTTCGATGAACTCTTCGACCATCTCGTACACGACCTGCTTGGCCGGCTTGATCTGGTTCATCTGCCCGACGATTTGTCCGACGAAGTAGTTCACGAGTTGCTCGGCGCCCGGATTCGACGCGGCCGATCGCTGCATGCGCCGTTGGGCATCGGCGATCAACATGCCGTGCAACGGCATCGGCAGGGGATCGGGGTTGGCAGGGTCTTCCCACTCGTCGGTCCACGCAGTGCGCAGCTGCCGCGCCGGCTTGCCGGTCGACGCTCGTGAGCGCACGGTGTCGGAGGAACCCGCGGCGAGGAACTTCTGCTTCACGATCGGGTGCGTCTCAGCCTCCTCGGTGGTGAGCCACACCGAGCCGCACCACACGCCCTGCGCGCCCAGCGCGAGCGATGCCGCGATCTGTCGCCCGTTCCCGATGCCGCCCGCGGCGAGCACCGGCACGGGCGCGACTGCGTCGACCACCTCGGGGATGAGCACCATCGTGCTGATCTCGCCCGTATGGCCGCCCGCTTCGTAGCCCTGGGCCACGATGATGTCGACACCGGCATTCTTCTGGCGCTCGGCGTGGACCTTCTTGCCGACGAGCCCCGCGACGACGACGTCGTGGGCGTGTGCGTGCTCGACCATGTAGTCGGGTGCGGGGCCGAGTGCGTTCGCGATCAGCCGCGTCTTGCGCCCGAACGCCACGTCCATGAGGGGCTGTGCACCCTTGTGCGACCACGACAGCAGCCCGCCGGTCGCGGTGATCTTCTCGTCGTCGGGCAGCGGCGGCACCCCGTACCGCTCCATGAGGTCGTTGACGAACTTGCGGTGCTCCTCGGGGATCATCTCGCTGAGCTTGTTGCCGCTCAGGCCACCTTCCTCGACCCCGATGTACTTCGCCGGCACCAACACGTCGACGCCATAGGGGCGATCGCCGACCTCGTTCTCGATCCAGTCGAGTTCCATGTCGAGCATGTCGGGCGTCATCGCGACGGCGCCGAGCACGCCCATGCCCCCCGCCTTCGACACTGCCGCGACAACGTCGCGGCAGTGGCTGAAGGCGAGGATCGGGAACTCGATGCCGAGCAGATCGCAGACCGGGGTACGCATACCCCGATTCTGCGTCCTAGGCGGCTTCGAGGGCGAGTTCGAACACCTTGTCGACTTGGTCGACGAGGTGGAAGGTCATGTCCTCTCGCACTTGCTCGGGCACGTCGTCCAGGTCGGCTTCGTTACGGGCCGGGAGGATGACCTCCTTGAGCCCGGCACGATGCGCGGCCAGAACCTTCTGCTTCACGCCGCCGATCGGCAGCACGCGGCCCGACAGCGTGACCTCACCGGTCATGCCGACATCGGAGCGCACCAGGCGTCCGGTGAGCAGCGAGACCAGCGCGGTCGTCATCGTGATGCCGGCCGACGGTCCGTCCTTGGGCACCGCCCCCGCGGGGAAGTGCACGTGGAAGCGTCGCCCGTCGAGCGAGTCCGGATCGATCCCGAGCTCACCCGAGCGCGAACGCACGTAGGAGAGCGCGATCGACGCCGACTCCTTCATGACGTCGCCGAGCTGCCC
>JBEEGD010000475.1:0-2631 GCA_041166685.1 Acidimicrobiaceae bacterium
GCGCGACGGCCGACCAAGAACTCGGGTTCACGATCGCCGACGGCCTCGAGTACGTGCGCTACGCGCTGGCTCGAGGCCTCGACATCGATGCGTTCGCGGGGCGGCTCAGCTTCTTCTTCGGCATCGGCATGAACTTCTTCATGGAGGTCGCCAAGCTGCGCGCCGCCCGCTTGCTGTGGCATCGAGTGATCGACCAGTTCGAGCCCAAGGATCCGAGCTCGCTCATGCTGCGCACGCACTGTCAGACGTCGGGCGTGTCGCTCACCGAACAGGATCCGTACAACAACGTGGTTCGCACCGCGTACGAAGCGATGGCCGCGGTGCTCGGCGGCACGCAGAGCCTGCACACGAATTCGTTCGACGAAGCCCTTGGGCTGCCCACCGACACGTCCGCTCGTATTGCCCGCAACACGCAGCTGATCCTCGCGGAAGAGACCGGCGTGCCTCGCGTCGTCGATCCATTGGCCGGCTCGTACTACGTCGAAGCCTTGACCAACGACCTCGCCGAGAAGGCGTGGACTCTCGTTGAAGAGGTCGAGGCGCTCGGCGGGATGACGAAGGCCGTTGCGTCCGGATTGCCCAAGCTTCGTATCGAAGAGTCGGCCGCCCGTCGACAAGCCCGGGTCGACCGCGGCGAGGACGCCATCGTGGGCGTCAACAAGTATCGACCTGAGCATCCAGACCACGTCGACGTTCTCGACATCGACAACACGAAGGTGCGCGAGCAACAAATCACTCGGCTCGAAGCGATCCGCTCGTCGCGCGATCAGGCCGCATGCGACGCTGCGCTCGAAGCGCTCGAGGCGGGCGCCCGCGGAAACGGGAACCTTCTTGCTCTGTGCATCGACGCGGCCCGCGCCCGAGCCACGGTGGGCGAGATGAGCGACGCGATGGAGCGAGTGTTCGGCCGGCACAAGGCCGAGGTGCGCTCGATCTCAGGTGTGTACGGGGCGGCCTACGCCGACGATGCCGACTTCGTGGCCATGCGAGAGGCAGTTGCGGAGTTCGCCAAGGCGGAGGGCCGTCAACCGCGCATCCTGGTCGCCAAGATGGGCCAGGACGGTCACGATCGCGGCGCCAAGGTCGTCGGCACCGCCTTTGCCGATCTCGGGTTCGACGTCGACTTCGGACCGCTCTTCGAGACACCCGCCGAGGTCGCCAAAGCGGCGCTCGAGAACGACGTACATGTCGTCGGCGTGTCTTCGCAGGCCGCCGGTCACAAGACGCTGGTTCCGCAACTCGTGGACGAACTGCATCGGCTCGGCGCCGACGACATCGTGGTCATCGTGGGCGGCGTCATTCCACCGCAGGACTACGAGTTCCTCGCCGAGCACGGCGTCGCCGCCGTCTTCGGCCCGGGCACGAACATCCCCGAAGCCGCCCGGCGCGTGCTCGATCTCGTTCGCTCCTCCAAGTAGCCGCCCGTGACGTTGGCCGAAGAGGTCGTGGCGGGCGATCGAAGAGCGCTGGCGAGAGCGATCACGCTCGTCGAGTCGACGCGAGACGATCACCGGACCGAGGCCATCGCCCTGCTGAACGAGCTGCTCCCCCACACTGGCGGGAGCAGTCGAGTGGGAATCAGCGGGGCGCCTGGTGCCGGAAAGAGCACGCTGATCGACGCGCTCGGGGGGCGTCTCGTCGACGGCGGCCACGAGGTCGCCGTGTTGGCGGTCGACCCGTCGAGCGCGCGCTCAGGGGGGTCGGTGCTCGGCGACAAGACTCGCATGGACACGCTCGCGCGTTCGCCGCAGGCGTACATCCGGCCGTCGCCGTCAGGCGGGACCTTGGGCGGGATCGCACGACGCACCGGCGAGTCGCTGTTGGTGTGCGAGGCCGCGGGATTCGACGTGGTGGTGGTCGAGACCGTTGGTGTGGGCCAGTCGGAGACCGAGGTGGACGGCATCGTCGACGTGTTCGTACTGCTGGTGTCGCCCGGCGGGGGAGACGAGCTGCAAGGCATCAAACGTGGCATCACCGAGTTGGCCGACATCGTCGTGGTGACCAAGGCCGATGGCGACCTGTTGCCGTCGGCGCGCAATGTTGCCGCCGAGTATCAGCGGGCGCTGATGTTGCTGCGCCGTCATCACGACGAATGGGAGCCGACCGTCGTGATGGCCAGCGGCATCACCGGTGAGGGTGTGGCGGAGTTGGCGGAGGCCATCGACCGTCACCGCGCCGCGCTCGATGCAACCGGCGCGCTCGCCCGGCGCCGCGCCGAGCAGGCGACGAGGGCGTTGTGGGCCGAACTGCAAGACCGGCTGCTGGCCCGCTTCCGCGACGACACCGACCTGCAAGCCCGAGCTCGAGCGCTGGAAGCGGAAGTCGCCGCCGGCCGGCTCGCCCCCGCCGCCGCGGCCGCCGCCCTCCTGTCGTCCTAACCCACGCCCCCCGCCTTCGGTCCACAGTGGACCCACAGCGACACAATTCGTCGCATTTTTTGCCAAGTCCGCGATGCGTCGCTTTCTTGGCACGAACTACGACAGGATGTGTCGGAATCCTTTCCAAGTCTTCGTCGGTCTGACGGACTACGTCGGCGGACCGCGACTTCCCCCATCCGGTTACCAAAAACCCGTTGGGAGCAGTGATGACCACACCTGATGTTCTGTCCGAGATTCGACGCGCCTCGCGTCC